>CP091241.1:2760000-3038461 GCA_027627685.1 Hyphomonadaceae bacterium ML37 | reverse complement strand
GAGCCTCGCCTTTCCGCTCATCACCAAGCCGGCGCGCGGCGTGGGCGGGCGCGGCGTGGCGCGCCATGACAGCGCCGCCAGGCTGAAAGCCTGGCTCGAAGACAAGCCGCCGCGCAGCAAGACCGAATGGCCGCTCGTACAGGAGGCTGCGCCGGGCGATGATTTCTGCTTTTGCGCCCTGTGCGAGGATGGCGAGCTGCGCGCCTGGATGACCTATCGCAGCCTGCACGGCTTCCCGCCCAAGCGCGGCGCGGGGGTCTTGCGCGAGACCGTGGACAGCGCCCCGTTCAAGGAGGAGGCGGCGAAACTTCTCCGTTATCTTAAATGGTCGGGCGTGTGCGAGATCGATTACCGCTGGACCGGGAAGGCGGATGACAAGCCGTCCCTTATCGAGGTCAATCCGCGCTTCTGGGCGGGCCTGTTCCAGTCTGTCGCCAGCGGGGTGGACTTCCCCTGGCTGCTCTACCGGCAGGTGACCGGCGATCCGGTGCTTGAGCCGCCCAAGGTGACCATCGGCCGGCGCTCCAAAGTGCCGCTGCTGGCCTTCCTGAGCGCGGCCCAGTCCATCGCCGAGGAAGACTCCTATTTCAAAAACCTTTCCGAGCGCTGGGACAAGCTGGCGGACCGGGATCAGAAAGGCTTTGGGGAATTCATCAACGGCCTGTTTGATGTGAAGTCGCTGGGGGCCTATCTCAAGGCGCTCGGGGAGACCCGCGAACAGACCGCCGGCGCGGCCACGGACTTCATTCCGCTGGATGATCCGGGCACCACGCTGGGCGTCTTGTTCGTCCTGTCGTCCATGATCCGGCGGGGGGAATTGCCGCCAGAGCTGAGATTTGATGAGTGAATCTGACGCTGACCCTGACACCGCAGTGCGCCGCCCCACCATCGCCGTCACCACCTCGGCGGGGACCGATTACGGCGTGTTCACCCTGATCTGGGCGGGCGTGCGCCTGGCGGGCGGACGGGCTGTGCGCGTGACGCCGCGCACTGCGGACGCCCGGCCGGACGCGTTCGACGGGCTTATTCTGGCGGGCGGTCTGAACATTCATCCCGACGCCTACGGGCGCGATGTCAGCCCCGGCGCGCGCTATGACCGGGGCCGTGACGGGCTCGAGCTGGAATGGGCGCAGGCCTTCTGGGCGCTCCGGCGTCCGGTGCTGGCGATCTGCCGGGGCATGCAGCTTCTCAATGTCGCCCGCGGCGGCGCGGTGAGCGACATCCTAGACAAGGAGGTGCTGGACACCCTGCCGTCCACGCCGCTGGGCTACATGCTCTACCGCAAGAAAGTCGACATCACCCCCGGCACACGGCTGGCGCGCCTGTGGGGACGGACGCGGGCACGGGTCAATTCCCTGCACCGTCAGGCGGTGGACGATCTGGGCGAGGGGCTGCGCGTCAGCGCACGCGGCGAACATGGCGAAGCCCAAGCCCTGGAAGGCCCGCCCGGCGTGCTGCGCATGGCCGTGCAGTTTCATCCTGAAATGATGCTGTACCGGCGCGATATGCGCGCCCTGTTCACCACTTTGGTGGAGGCGGCGCGCCGGCCAGATGGTGAATCGCCTGCTAACGCCACGCAAACTGGGCTTTAAGCATCCTCTGTCATAACCGTCCCGAAATCGGACGCATCTCCACAAAAGCCTGACAGAGCGGGACCACCCGCCGGGGCGGAGAGCGGACGGACAAAAACGGGTGGTGGGACATGTTTCAGATCATCGGCATCGTAGCCGTATTCGGCCTCGTGTTTGGCGGCTTTGTGCTGTCAGGCGGCAAGTTTGACATCATCCTGAAGGCGCTCCCCTTCGAGATGATGATGATTGGCGGGGCGGCGGTCGGCGCCTTCCTTATCGGCAATGCGCCCAAGACGGTCACCAAGACGCTGGGCGATCTGGGCAAGATCGTCGCGGGGGCCAAGTGGAAGCAGCAGGATTATATCGACCTGCTCACGCTTCTGTTCCAGCTGACCAAGACCATGAAGACCAAGGGCGTCATCGCGCTGGAAGCTCATATCGAGAAGCCGCACGAGAGCGCGATCTTCACGGCCTATCCGCGCATCCTCAAAGACCATTTCGCGGTAGATTTCATCTGCGACACGCTGCGCATGATGACCATGAACCTGGAAGATCCCCACCAGGTCGAGGACGCGATGGAAAAGCAGCTGGAAAAGCACCATCACGAAGCGGCCAGCCCCGCCCACGCCATGCAGACCATGGCCGACGCCCTGCCGGCGCTGGGCATCGTGGCCGCGGTGCTGGGCATCATCAAGACCATGGGCGGCATCGATGCGCCGCCCGCCATTCTGGGCAAGATGATTGGCGGCGCGCTGACCGGCACCTTCCTGGGCGTGTTTCTGGCTTATGGCTTTGTCGGCCCGTTCGCGGCGCGCATGCAGGCGGTCTATGACGAAGAGGGCATTTTCTACCAGATCATCCAGAACGTTCTGGTCGCCCACCTGCATGGCAACGCCGCCCAGATTTCCGTCGAGATCGGCCGTGGCGCGGTGCCCAGCGCCTTCCAGCCGAGCTTCATGGAGCTGGAAGAAGCCATCTCCACCGTGCAGGCGGCGTAAGGCCGCCGCCACTCAAGCCTTGCGTCCGCCGTGGCCATCGGCCATGGCGGACGCATCATGGCGTCTGAACCCCCCATCCTGAAACGTCCGCATGCGCGCCTCGACTGGCCGTCCGGTCCGCTGGCGCGCGATCATGGCGACATGTATTTCCAGCCCGAGGACGGGCTGGCCGAGGCGCGCGCCGTGTTTGTAGCCGGCGCCGGGTATCCCGAGCGCTTCCATGGCGGCGTCAACGTGGTGGGCGAGCTGGGCTTCGGGACCGGGCTCAACTGCCTGGCGCTGTGGGACAGTTTCCGTCGCCACGCACCCGACGGCGCACGCCTGCACATCGTGTCTGTCGAGGGCTTCCCGCTGACCCGCGCCGATGCCGGCCGGGCGCTGGCCCTGTTTCCCGAGCTCGCCTCTCTCGCCGAAGCCCTGCTGGACGCCTGGCCGTCGCCCCATTGCGGGCCGCACCGGCGGGTGTTTGACAACGGCCGGGTCTGCCTGACAATCCATCATGACGCGGTGGCCCACGCGCTTGATCAGATGGATTTCGCGGCGGATGCCTGGTTCCTCGACGGCTTCGCGCCGGCGAAAAACCCGGACATGTGGGGTGAGGCCGTGCTGGCGCGCATCGCCCGCCTGTGCGCGCCGGGCGCCCGCGTGGCGACCTTCACCGTGGCGGGCGCCGTGCGCCGGGGTCTCGCCGCCTCGGGCTTCGATGTGGCCAAGCGGCCCGGTTTCGGGCGCAAGCGCGAGCGGCTGGAGGCGGTCTATGCCGGGCCGCCGCGCACCCCGCTGGCCCGGCCGTTTGCGCCGGCCGGTCAGATTGACGGACCTGTGGCGATCATCGGGGGCGGCATTGCTGCGGCGAGCCTCGCCGACGCCTTCGCCCGGCGCGGGCGCCAGGTCACCGTGTTTGCAGACGGTGCCTGGGGCGCAGGCGCGTCAGGGGCGCCGCTGGGCCTGCTGACGCCGCGTCTCGAAGCGGCGGACCGTCCCCATAATCGCGCTCTGCTGGCAGCGTTTGATTTTGCGGCTCAGCGCTACCGCCAGGCCGGGGCGTTCGACGGCGCGGGCGTCCTGCGCCTGGGCGGGGCCGAGCGGCTGCAGCGCCTGGCCGACGCGCTGGACGATGATTTCACCTGGCTGGAGCCGAGCGATACCGGGCTTTCCACAGGATGGGACGCACCCGGCCTGTTCATGGCCCGCGCCGGAATATTCGAACCCTCGCGCCTGCTGGCGGCGCTGGGCGGCGCGGCGGAGCTGCGCGATGCGCGGGTGGCGGCGCTGGAGCCCGGACCAGACAGCGTGCGGCTGATCGGTCCGGACGGTGGAACCCTCGGTGAGTTCGCCGCTGTGATCCTCGCGGGCGGCGCGGCGGGGCGTCATCTGATGGCGGGCCAATTGCCGCTGGAGGCCACGGCAGGCCAAGTGGCGGTGTTCGCCAGCGCGTTTGCCCCCGCCTCCGCCGCGGCCTGGGGCGGGTATGCGGCGGCCATGCAAGATGGCCTGATGCTGGGCGCCACCCATGACAAGGGCGATGATCCCGGCGAGGCGGCCCGCGCCGAGGCGGCGCTGCGCGCTTTGGCGCAGGAGGGGCCGGCGGGGCTGGCACAGGCGCTGGGCGCCGTGCGTGACCAATGGGGCGGCGTGCGGGCCGCTGCGGCGGACCGGTTGCCGGCGGTGGGGCCGCTGCCGGATGAGGCATTCTCCGCGCTCTGGGCTCCTCATGCACAAGGCCGTGCAGGCGTGGTTCCGCCACAGCCCGGCGCCGGGCTGTCGCCGCGTGTCTTCACCCTGACCGGTCTGGGCGCGCGCGGTTTCGCCCATGGGCCTCTGCTGGCCGAGGCAATGGTCAGCCAGATCTGCGGCGAGCCGTCGCCGCTGGAGCGCGCGGCGCTGGAGGCTTTGCACCCGGCGCGCCTGACCTGGCGGGCGTTGAAGCGGGGCTGACGGCCCGGCTTTTGCGCGCCTCCCGCTGCGAGACCCGCCGCGTGGAGCAAAACGGCACGCCATGACTGCGCCCCAGACCCAGCAAGCCTTTCGTGCAGCGGCGCCGCTCGTCGACCGCCGGGTCGCCTCGCGCCATGTCTGGTTCCTGAACACGGCCTTCGACCGGATCGGTTTTAACACCGCGCTGGAGCGCATCGCCATGCGGGCGCCGGACGCCCCCTTCGCCTTCGTCGTCACGCCCAATGTCGATCATCTGGTGCGCATGCGCCACGACCGCGCGCTGGCGCCGCTCTACGCCCAGGCGTGGCTGACCGTGTGCGACAGCCGGGTGCTGGAATTACTGGCGGCGCTGTCGGGCGAGGATGTGGACGTGACGGCGGGGTCTGACCTGACCGAAGCCCTGTTCGAGACCGCCATTGACCGGGACGAGCCCGTAGTGGTCATAGGCGGGTCGCAGGTGGTGATTGACGGGGTCAAGGCGCGTTATGGCCTGACCGATGTGCGTTGGCATGAGCCGCCCATGGGCCTGCGCCACAAGCCCGAAGCGATTGCCGAGTGCGCCGCCTTCGTCGCCGCCAATCCGGCCCGCTTCATTTTCCTGTGTGTGGGTTCGCCCCAGCAGGAAATGATCGCCGAGGCCTGCCTGGAGCGCGGTGACTGCACCGGCGTGGGCCTGTGCGTGGGGGCGTCATTGGATTTCCTGTCAGGCCAGGCCCGCCGGGCGCCGCGCTGGATCCAGCGCCTGCGCCTGGAATGGCTGCACCGGCTGAGTGAGGAGCCGGCCCGCATGTGGAAGCGCTATCTGGTCGAGGGACCCAAGGTGATGGTGCTGTGGTGGGAGTGGCGCAAGGCGCGCGCCCGGTTGCGCGCATTCGAGCGCGATCTGCAAAAGTTGTTTTAGCGCCGCAGCCCTCCGGGCTGCGATGTTCCGCGCATCAGCGCGGGCGGCCGTTCGGCCTTGCGGCCCCTGCGGGGCCGGAGGGCGCTTGACCAGGCCGGATTTATCCCCCGGCGCGCAGCGCCGAGAGCGCGACTGCGCGCGCGAGCTGATGCGAGGCGCGACGCACGGATGTGCGGAGCATCAAAAAACGGCGCGCAGCGCCGCAAGCGCAAACGCGCGCCCGAGCTCATGCGAGGCGCGACGCACGGATGTGCGGGGAATCAGAAAAAATGGTGGGCGCGACAAGAGTCGAACTTGTGACCTCTACGATGTCAACGTAGCGCTCTAACCAACTGAGCTACGCGCCCGCACCAGACTTTAGAGCCCCCGCCCGGACCAACGCGCTGCGCCGCCTTGCGGGAGGACGCGCGTCTTAAGCTGGCCGCGGCGAGCCTGTCAATCTCGCTTGGCTGCGGGAGCGGGCTGACCCCCCGCGGCCGGGAAATTACGGCGCGATTAAGACATTATGGCTTTTCTGCAACAATCGCGCGGCAAAAGCGGTAAATCACGGGCGGATCACGGTTGACGGCGCTTTACGTGTCCGCGTTGAGCCCCCCATAGTCCCCGCTAAGTGCGGCGATCCGCGCTAGCAGCCGGTCGCCGGCGCAATAGAACGGTCCAACACAAAGGGGAACGATCGTGAAAATTTGGGAAAAGGAGCGCCTCCTGCGCTCGACGATTTTGGCGGGCTTCGCCGCGGTCAGCATGACCGGCGCGGTCGCTTATGGTCAGTCTGAAGAAGACGAAGACGAAGAAGACACGCCGCCGCCGCCTCGCGCCCAGCAAAGCTCGGACCGCATCGTGGTGACCGGCTCGCTGCTGCGCCGCGATGAATTCACCTCGTCGGCGCCGATCCAGGTCATCACGGCCGAGATCGCCTCCATCGAGGGCCTGGTCGACACTGCCGAAATCCTGCAGGACAGCTCGATCGCCGCTGGTTCGCAGCAGATCAACACCCAGTTCGGCGGCTTCATCGTCAATGGCGGACCGGGCGTTCAGACCGTGTCGCTGCGCGGCCTTGGCGCCCAGCGCACCCTGCTGCTGTTCAACGGCCGGCGCTTTGGACCGTCGGGCGTGGAAGGCCGGGTCGGCGCTGTTGACCTGAACACCATCCCGCAGTCGGCTGTTCAGCGCATCGAAATCCTGAAGGACGGCGCGTCCTCGATCTACGGCTCTGACGCCGTGGCCGGGGTGATCAACGTGATCACCCGCACCCAGATCGACCGCCCGAGCCTGCGCGTCTCCGCGTCTGTGCCGTTTGAAGGTGCGGGCGAGACTTATACGGTTGACGGCGCCATGGGCTTCAACTTCGACCGCGGCTTCATCACCGCGTCGGCGTCCTATACCCGCGTCGAGAGCATCTCCCGTGCGGACCGTGACTATTTCAGCTGCGCTGCAGACTATGTATTTGATCCGGTCACAGGCGCACGTATCGACCGCACCGAGAACAATCCGACCTCTCCCAATGCTGGCAATTTCAAGTGCTTCAACACGGGGGTGATCAACTCGATCGACGTGTTCAACGGCATGACGCGCCGCTTCGTGATTGATCCCAATGCGACCCCGGGCCAATTGGCTGCGGGCGTGTTTCCGGGCTTCCGCTTGACTGGTGTCAACGGAACCCCGAATGATGCCCAGGGTCGGCCGGTTGGCACGCTCGAGCAGGACACTGATGATCCCCGCATCCTCGAGGATCACATCATACCCCTTACGGAGCGCCTCGCCGTCTATCTGACCGGCGAGTTTGATCTCGGCCCGGCCCAGCTGTACGGCGAATTGCTGTACAACAACCGCCAGACCGAACAGCAGCGAACCCGCCAGTTCTTTCCGTGGAGCCGTAACGCCCTCTTCGGCAATGATTTAGCGACGGGTGGAAACCAGTTCGCGAGCGTTATTCTGCCAGCCAACTGCCTGAACGAAGGCACTGGGACTTACACTGCTAGCTGCGGCCCGGCCCCGTCCTTCATTCGTCCGATCGCGCTGATCCCGTTCAACACGAGCGTGGACATCGACTACTGGTACGGCGTTGCTGGCGTCCGCGGCGATTTCGGTCCGAACTTCGGCTTCCTGTCCAACTGGTCGTGGGACGCCTCGCTGTCGCACTCTATCTCTGACGGCTCCTACACCCGCGATACGGTCGACGTGCGCAATGTGGAAGATGCCTTGGATGCACGCTCGGACGTTCGCCACGTATTGGATGGCGGAGGCAACGTTGTTTGTGTCCGGCCTTCTGACGGCTCTTCCTGCGTGGCGATCAACTATTTTACCACTGACTTCATGGCTGGCAACCTGACCCAGGAACAGCGCGACTTCCTTTTCACCACCGATACCGGCAACACCGAATACACCCAGACGACCTTCAATGCGATCATGACGGGCGAGGCCTTCAGCCTTCCCGCCGGTCCAGTGGGCGTCGCGATGGGCGTCGAGTACCGCCGGTCGGAAATCGACGACCAGCCCGGCCCGTTGTCCTTCGGCAACAATCAGTGGGGTCTGACCTCCGCTGTGAACACACAGGGCGTCGACGAGCTCTATGAGATTTTCGGTGAAGTGGAAGTGCCGCTTCTCGCCGGTCTCCCGGGTATCGAAAGCCTGACCCTGAACGCATCGGGCCGCTATTTCGATTACGACCTGTATGATGCGGACTCAGTCTACAAGCTGGGCGCCAACTGGCAGATCAACCCGCTCCTGCGTCTGCGGGCCACCTACGGCACGTCCTTCCGGGCGCCCGGCCTGTTCGAGCTGTATCTGGGCAACCAGACCGGCTTCGGCGGTCAGGGCATAGACCCCTGCATCGACTGGGGCACGAGCACCAATGTCGTTCTACAGGCCAACTGTGCTGCGGACGGCATACCGGATAACTACGCTGGCGTGGGTCCGTCAGCTCTGATCATCTCTGGCGGCGGCGCCGGCGTTCTGCGCCCGGAAACGTCGGACTCGCTGACAGTTGGTCTGATCTTCACCCCGACCGAACTGGCTCTGTCCATCGCGCTCGACTATTTCGAGATCGAGGTCAACGACCAGGTCGCTCAGCTCGGCGGCGGCAACATCCTGGCGGCCTGCTATGGCAGCCCGGTCTTCCCGAACGACTTCTGCAACCTGTTCGTGCGCAACACAGATCCGCTTAGCCCGGGCTTCCTGAACATCGTTTCGGTCAACAACAACTTCGTGAACATCAACTCGCAGCGCACGGTCGGCCTCGACGCCACGGTCCGTTACGAGCACGAGTTCTCGTTCGGCCGCCTGTCGGTTGACGCCAACGGCACCTGGACGTTCGAAGATGTGGTGGATGCGTTCGGTGGCCTGAACGGCTTCACGTCGAACGACTTCAACGGCCAGATCGGACAGCCCGACTTTGTGGCCCGCGCCAATATCGGCTTCCGCCGTGGCGACTGGACCTATTCCTGGTTCTCCGATTACACCCAGCGGATGTCGAACGATCAGGCCTTCGGCGGCAACATCTTTGACTTCCGAGGGGATAACGGCCTTCAGCAGGCCTTCTTCAAGCAGACCACCGAAACCCTCATCACCCATGGCGCCTCGGTGCGCTATGTGGGCGGTGACTGGTCTGTGATCGCGGGCGTGCGGAACATCTTCGACGAGCAGCCGCCGTTCGTGTCCACCGGCACGACCAGCCGCCTGGGCAATGCGTCCCTGTCGGCGACGCAGTTCGACCTGCGCGGCCGCTCGGCCTTCTTCCAGGTGGCCAGGACCTTCTAGGTCTGAAGCCACCCACTTGCCTTGAACGGGGGGCGGCGGATCATTCCGCCGCCCCTTTTTCGTGCCGCGCGCCTGGCGTTTTCAATCCACTGAAATGCGCGCGAGGCGGTGCGCGCCGTTGACCCCATCGCGCTTGCGGCCTAACTTTCTGACCATGTTTGTCAGCCGCAAACGCTTGGCCTGGCGCGGGGGGCGCCAGAGCCACACAATGAAGGGGAAGACCTTGCGCACACTCATACTGAGCCTGTTGGCGGCCGCCGGCGCCGCAGCGCCCTTGTCCGCCGCCGAGATTACGGCCCGCCCGATCCCGCCCGAGGCTTTCGCCCGGGTTCCCGAGATTTCTTCGGTGTCGATGAGTGATGAAGGCGATCTGATCGCGGCCATCGTCGCCGCCCCCGGATCGGACGGCCAGCGCACTGCGCTGGCGACCTGGGACCTGACACAGGACGTGGACAGTCCGGCGCTCGCACCCAATTACATTACCCCCAGCGGCAATCGGATGGAATTCATCGCCGCCAGCGCCCTCAAGGGCGGGCGGGTCCTGGCCATCGGCCGCCAGGAATTCACCGGCCGCCTTGGAGGGTGCGGCGAAGGCAGTATCGAAGGCGCCACCGCAACCTTTCTGACCAAGGCCTATCTTACCGACCTCGAACATTCTCGCTTCGAAGATGCCTTCGCCAGCAACACCCGCGCCGTCGGGATCAGCCCGGAGCTGCAGCGGTGCTTCGAGCTTGCAGGCACCGCGAGCCTGATCTCGACCCTCCCGCTCGATCCCGATCACGTGCTGGTTCAGCAGCTGAACACCATCTCGCTGGCCTCGAACGTCTATCGCTACAACGTGCGCACCGGCGCAACGGAGCTGTTCTACCGCTCCGGCGGCCGGTCCTCGCCGGCCTTCTTCAGCCCGCGCGACGGTGAAGTCCTGGTCCAGTCGCGTACCGAGACGGCGGGGGGCGGCGATTTTGAAATCTTCACCGAGCTGAAAAACCCGGAAACCGGCGCGTGGGAAGTGCATGACGCCCTTACGGTCCGCGCCAGCGAGCGCTTCAATGTCTCAATCACCGGCATCGACGAAGCGACCGGCCAGTTCTACGTGACCACCGACAAGTTTTCCGATCTGGCGGCGGTGTATCTCTATGACCCCGCCACGCGCCAGTTCAGTGACGAGCCGGTGGCGGCCCATCCTGAGTTCTCCATGTCTGGCGTGGTGCTCAGCACCCGGGAGAGCAATTTCAACCAGCCGATCGCGGTGACTTACCTGGGCGCTTCGCCCGGCCGGATCTGGCTTGACGAGAATCTGCAATCGCTCCAGGACGCGCTGGACCAGGCCTTCCCCGACACTAGCGTGTCGATTGTCGACTGGACGGATGATTTCTCGACCGTTCTGTTCTCGACCGGCGCCAGCAACCGTCCGGCCTCCTTCTATGTGATGCGCGATTTAAGCCGCGTTCAGCTCCTGGGCCACTCGCGCCCGTGGCTGCATGAATATCCCATGGAACGCACAACGCTGGACTATTACGAGGCGCGTGACGGCCTGCGCATCCCCGCGCTCCTGACCCTGCCGGCCGGCTGGACCCGCGACGATGGCCCGCTGCCGACGATCGTGCTGCCGCATGGCGGTCCCTGGGCGCGTGACTTCGCCACCTGGGACGCCTCGGGCTGGACCCAGTTCCTCGCCTCGCGCGGCTACGCCGTCATGCAGCCCCAGTATCGCGGCTCCACCGGTTTTGGCCGTGAACTCTGGCTCGCCGGCGACGCTGAATGGGGTCAGGCGATGCAGGACGACAAGGATGACGGCGCCGCCTGGCTGATCGAGCAGGGCATCGCCGATCCGGAGCGGCTGGCCATCTTTGGCTATTCCTATGGCGGGTTCGCCGCGGCCGCCGCCGTGGTGCGTCCGGGCGGACCGTTCCAGTGCGCCATCTCCGGCGCGCCAGTGACCGAGCTGACCCGCCTGGGCAATACCTGGTCGGAAAACCAGCTGCAGCGGGCCTTCCAGGGCCGGACAGTTGACGGCATGGACCCGATCCAGAACACCGATCAGGCCGATATACCGGTGCTGATCTATGTGGGTGACCGCGATGTGCGCACGCCCGCCTTCCACGCGCGCAATTTCTACAATCGCGTACGTGATCGGGTTCCGGCCCAGCTGCACATGATCCGCAACATGCCCCACAGCTTGCCTTGGTACTATGACCACCACATCGAGACCCTCAATCTGATCGAGAACTATCTCGCCAATGATTGCGGGCCGGGCGGGCTGTAAGGTCTCCTTGCGTCTAAATCGAAAGGGCCCGCCGGATCGCTCCGGCGGGCCCTTCTCATTTCAGCTGGAAAAGACTCAGGCCGCTTGCATCACCCGGGCGACCTCATCGACCAGGTCGCGCAAATGGAAAGGCTTGGACAGCACCTTGGCCTGGGCGGGCGCACTGGCGCCAGCATTAAGAGCCACCGCCGCGAAGCCGGTGATGAACATGATTTTCAGGCCCGGATCGACTTCGGCCGCCCGCCGGGCCAGCTCGATGCCGTCCACGCCGGGCATCACGATATCGGTGAGCAACAGGTCAAAGCCGCCAGGCGTCTCGCCCAGAGCCGCCAGTCCTTCTTCACCATCGGCGACCCGTTCGACCTCGTGACCGGCGCGTTCGAGCGCCTTGGCCAGGAAATCCCTCATCGAGTCATCGTCTTCAGCCAGGAGTATGCGGGCCATTGGTCTCCCCCTTCATGGTATCCACCAGCTTCACCCTATGACATCCGGGTAAAAGTCTGCTGAACGCCGATGGCGGCGCGATGTGATTGACCCGAGGGGCCGGGGCGCGGACACTGCGCCCCATGTCCAACCCTCAAGAAGCATCCGATCCCGGCCTTGACGCCGGTCCCGGCCACGGCGCAAGCGCCGTGCGCGTGCATGCGCCCGAGCGCCGGACATCCGCATTCGTGTTCGCCTCGCCCCATTCAGGGCGCGACTATGCACCGGACGCCCTGGCGCGCGTCCAGCTGCCGCTCGGCGTGCTACGCCAGTCTGAAGACGCCTATGTGGACCAGCTGCTCGCCAGCGCGCCGGACCATGGCGCGCCCCTGATCGAGGCGCTGTTTCCGCGCGTCTTTGTGGATGTGAACCGGGCCGAGTGGGAGCTGGATCCCGACATGTTCGACCCGGCCCCGGTCACGACCCGCGCGGTGAGCGCACGCGCTGCAGCCGGGCTGGGCGTGATTCCGCGCGCCGCCGCCGACGGCCGCCCGCTTTACGCGGGACGGCTGGCGCTGGGTGAAGCGGAAGCGCGCCTGGCCCGGTGCTATCGACCCTATCATGCCGCACTGAAGGCCGAGCTGGCCGCCGCGAAAGCTGCATTCGGGGAAGCCTTTCTGATCGACTGCCATTCCATGCCGGCCGCCAGCGCACGCGGCGCCGACATCGTGCTGGGCGACCGGTATGGCGCCGCGTGTTCGCGCGCCTTCATCGCCGCTGCAGAAGCGCAGTTTCGCGCGCTGGGCTTCACTGTGGTGCGCAACCGCCCCTATGCCGGCGGATATACAACCGAACATTATGGCCGGCCGGCGAGAGGCGTCCACGCGATCCAGATCGAGATCAACCGCGCCCTTTATCTTGATGAGCGCAACGTCACTGCGTCGGCGCACCTGCCCGCGCTGGCGGACGCCATATCGGACTGGATTGCGCATATGAGTATGCAATTGCTGGCCGCGCCCCGCGCCGCCGAATGACCGGGGGGGGGTCACTTTAACGTGACAAGCGCGTGACACGACCGTTCAGTCTGCGCTATACGCTTGCGCGGGGAATAAGCGTGTGACTTGTTACGTACGGGGTTGATTGCATTTTGTCCGGACGTTCCGGGTCACAAGGTCAGGTTTCCGCCCCTTTAAGGATTTGAGTGCCATGACTAATGAAATTGACCATCACGTGGGCAAACGCATCCGCCGCCGCCGCCGCCTGCTTGGCCTGACCCAGCAGCAGTTGGCCGTCTCGGTCGGGATACGTTTCCAGCAGGTCCAGAAGTACGAAAGCGGCGCCAATCGCGTCAGCGCCAGCCGTCTGTTCGAGATCGCTGAAGCGCTGGACGTGCCGGTTCAGTATTTCTACGAAGGCCTGTCGGGCCGTGGCGAGAGCGCCGTGCCTGAGGGCGAACACATCGCCGCCGACATCCTGTCGCAGAAAGAAACGCTGGACCTGATCCGGGCCTATTACCGGCTCAATGAGCGTCCGCGCCGCCGCCTGCTCGAGCTGGCGCGTTCGCTGGATCCTGACAGCAAGTCCGACGCCGCCTGATCGTGGCGCCGGCCCGGCCGGATATCACCGACGAGCTCGCGTTTCTGGAAACGCTGGCGGACGCTGCGCGGCCGCTGGCGCTCAGGCATTTCCGCACCGGCATCATCTGCGAATCAAAAACCGAGGGACGTGACGCGGAATATGATCCCGTCACCGCCGCCGACCGTGAGGTGGAGGCGCGCCTGCGCGCCCTGATCGCGCAGCACCGTCCCGGCGATGGCGTGCTGGGCGAGGAGCAAGCGGCGGCGCCGTCCAGCACCGGGCGTACCTTCATCATCGATCCCATAGACGGCACGCGCGCCTTCATCGCCGGCCTGCCGACCTGGTGCGTGCTCATTGCGCTCAGTGGCCCGGACGGCCCCATGGCCAGCGTGATTGATCAGCCCTTCACCGGCGAGCGCTTTCTGGGCGTCACCGGCGAGGCGGCCTGGCTGGATCGCGGGCAGGGGCGCCAGCCCATCCGCACCCGCGGACACACCGTCAACCGGCTCGAAGACGCCATTATCTCCACAACCGATCCGGGCCTGTTCAATAGCCCAGAAGCCGCCGCGTTCAGCAGCCTGGCCGCCCGCGCCCGCGTGCGCCGGTACGGGCTGGATGCCTATGCCTATGCCGCGCTGGCGCTGGGCGGGATCGATCTGGTGGTGGAAAGCGGGCTCAAGGCCTGGGATGCGGCGGCGCTGATCCCGGTGGTGACGGGCGCAGGCGGCGTCATGACCAACTGGCGCGGCGGCCCGTGTCATGAGGGCGGGCAGGTGGTCGCTGCAGCGAACGCAGAGCTGCACGAATTGGCGCTCGAGCAACTTTCACCGGCGGCGGCCTGAGCGAGTAGCCTCAAAGTGTGAGGGGTTGAACCGCGCGCGCCGTCAGGCCATCTGTGTAGCAGAGCAAAGGCGGCGCGACATGTTCATCCAGACTGAAATCACCCCCAATCCCGACACGCTGAAATTCCTGCCTGGCCAGGAGATCGCGCCCGGCACGCCGCGCGACTTCGCCTCGCCTGAAGCGGCTGAATCCTCCCTGCTGGCGCGCGAGCTGTTCGCCATTGACGGCGTGGTCGGCGTGTTCGCCGGCGCCGACTTCGTCTCGGTGACCAAGCGCGAAGACGCCGACTGGATCCAGATCCGGCCCGCCATCCTGGGCGTGATCATGGACGCGGTGCAGTCCGGCCAGCCCCTGTTCGGCGAATCAGCCGGGACCGGCCATGCCGAATACACCGGCGAAGCTGAAGGCATTGTGCGCGAGATCATGGAGGTCATCGACACCCGCGTGCGCCCGGCCGTGGCCCGCGATGGCGGCGATATCGTGTTTCACGCCTATGACGCCGACAGCGGCGTGGTGCAGCTGCACATGCGCGGCGCCTGCGCGGGCTGCCCGTCCTCGGCCATGACGCTGAAGCACGGCATCGAGAACCTGCTCAAGCACTACGTGCCCGAAGTGACGGGCGTGGAGGCGGTGGTTTAGGGGTCTTTTCCCAAATCGCAACGGGGTGTTTCCCGCCGCCGGGGTGGTGAGGCGGGCGCCGCCGCCTTATGTGTCCGTTCAGCTTTCAACTCTGAAAGATGATACCGGAGACCGCCCCATGACCGATTCCGCCCCGCTCGCCCTCGCCGACCGCCACAATCCGCTGAGCGACCACGCGCTCGATCAGCTGTTCCGCGGCGCGCGCACCTTCTATGCCTGGGAGGACCGGGACGTCTCCGACACGACGTTGAAGGCGCTCTATGAACTTCTGCAGTTTGGGCCGACCAGCGCCAATCAGAGCCCGGCGCGCTTCCTGTTTCTCAAGGGCGAGGCACAGGCCAAACTGCGCCCGCACCTGATTGAGGCCAATGTCGAGAAGACGCTGACCGCGCCGGTGACCGTGGTGCTCGCCTGGGACTGGAATTTCCACGACAAAATCCCGGAGCTCTTCCCGCACAATCCGGGCGCCCGCGACTGGTTCGCCGGCGACGAGGCGCGGTTTGAAAACGGCTTCCGCAACAGCTCGCTCCAGGGGGCCTATCTGATCATGGCGGCGCGCGCGCTGGGCCTCGATTGCGGGCCCATGTCCGGCTTCGACAAGGCGGGCGTGGACGAGACCTTCTTCAAGAACGATCCGGACATGGGCGCCTGGCGCTCCAATTTCCTGATCAATCTGGGCTTTGGCACGGAGAAGACTCTCTTCCCCCGCCTGCCCAAGCTCAGCTTCAACAGCGCGGCGAAAATCCTCAGCTAGGCTGCGGTGATCAGCCCGTCAGGCCCGCCAGCGCCCGCGCGAAATCGCGGGCGCTGAACGCCTGCAGATCCGCTTCGCCCTCGCCGACGCCGATGAAATGGATGGGCAGGCCGTAACGCTCGGCCACCTGGACCAGCGCGCCGCCCTTGGCGGTGCCGTCCAGCTTGGTCATGATCACGCCGGTCACCCCGCCAGCCTCCATAAAGGCCTCGGCCTGGGACAGGGCGTTGGACCCGACCGTGCCGTCCAGCACCAGCAGCACGTGATGGGGCGCGGTCTCATCCATCTTGCGGATCACGCGCACGATCTTGCGCAGCTCATCCATCAGCTCGGTCTTGTTCTGCAAGCGCCCCGCCGTGTCGATCAATACCGCGTCCGCGCCCTCGCGCCGGGCCGCCTCCACCGCGTCATAGGCCAGACCCGCCGCGTCCGATCCGATGGGCCGGCTCATGAAGCGGGCCCCCGCGCGCCGCGACCAGACGCCCAGCTGCTCCACGGCCGCCGCACGGAACGTATCGCCCGCCACGGTCACGACAGACGCGCCCTCGCGGGTCATCTTCACCGCAATCTTGCCCAGCGTGGTGGTCTTGCCCGATCCGTTGACCCCCACGAACAGCACCACGCGCGGCGCCGGGCCGGACATGTCGAGCGGCTGCTCGCAGGGCTGCAGCGTCTCGGCCACCACAGCGGCCAGCGCCTCGCGAATGTCCGAACCGGTCACCTCTGCATCAAACTTGTCACGGGCCAGCCGCGCGGTGACCCGCGCAGCCGCCGCCGCGCCCAGATCGGCGGAGATCAGCAATTCCTCCAGCTCTTCCAGCGCCGCAGCGTCGAGCTTGCGCCGGGCGAACACGGTGGTGAAAGCCTCGGTCAGGCGCGAGGAGGATTTCTTCAGCCCTGAAGCCAGCCGCGCGAACAGGCCCTTCGCCTCTGGAGCAGTGGCCTCGGCCTTGATCACGGGCGTTTCAACCTGTGCGTCATCTGCGGAGGGCGCGTCCGGTTCCGGCGCATGGGACACCGCCGGGTCGGCGTCCGGGGCTGGCGCAGGCGCGGGCAGGGGCTCCACGGCCGTCTCAGCCGGATAGTCCGGCTCAGGCGTATAGCGGATCCGTTCCGGAATGGCTTCGGGCGCAGCCGGCACCGGAGCGGCGTCCGCAAGCGCGTTGTCCTTGGGCCCGGCGTCTTTGGACCCGCTATCCTTTTGCTTGTCGTCCTTCTTGCCGAAGCCGAAGCGGAACCAGCTCATAGTGCGGCCTCCAGCGCTGTTGCGATCAGCGCCTGACCATCATGGCCGGTGATCGACGCGCGCACCAGCGCGCCGGGGCGGGCGGGCGCATCGATGCGCACAGGGGTGAAATCCGCCGCGCGCGCCTGACCGCCGCGCTCCATCAGCACCTCCAGCTCGCCGCCCTGGTGGCGGTCCAGATGCCGGGTCAGCGCCGCCGCCCCCGCCTCGCGCAGGCGGGCGGCGCGGTCCTTGATCACGGCGCGATCCAGCTGCGGCATGCGCGCGGCCGGCGTGCCGGGCCGCGGCGAAAAGGGGAAGGCGTGCACGAAGGCCAGATCGCACTCCTCGATCAGGCGCAGCGTGTTTTCGAACATGGTTTCGGTCTCGGTGGGAAAGCCCGCGATCAGGTCGGCGCCAAAGGCGATGTCCGGTCGCGCGGCCCGCAGCTGTTTGGCCAGTGCAATGGCGTCGGCGCGCAAATGGCGCCGCTTCATGCGCTTGAGGATCATGTCATCGCCTGCCTGCAGCGACAGATGCATGTAAGGGCAGAGCCGCTCTTCGTCCGCGATCGCGCGCATCAGGTCGTCGTCGATTTCGATGGCGTCGATGGAGGACAGGCGCAGGCGATTCAGGTCCGGAACCTGTTTCAGGATCGCGCGCACCAGCCGGCCGAGCTTGGGCGCGCCCGGCAGATCGCCGCCCCAGCTGGTCATGTCCACGCCGGTGAGCACGACCTCGCTATGGCCGGTCGCCACCAGGCGGCGCACCTGCTCCACCACATCGCCCGCCGGGGCCGAGCGCGCATTGCCCCGCCCATAGGGGATGATGCAGAAGGTGCAGCGGTGATCGCAGCCGGTCTGAACCTGCACGAACGCGCGTGCGCGCCCCTCCAGCCCGTCCACCAGATGGGGCGAGATCTCGGTCACGCTCATGATATCGCCAACGCTGACGCGCTCGCCGCCCGCGATCGCCAGAGCGCGGAAGCTGTCGGCGCGCAGCTTCTCGGCATTGCCCAGTACACCATCCACTTCGGCCATGCGGGCAAAGCGTTCAGGCTCGATCTGGGCCGCGCAGCCGGTGACGATCAGGCGCGCCTCCGGGCGCTCGCGGCGCAGGCGGCGCAGGGTCTGGCGCGCCTGACGCACGGCTTCGGACGTCACAGCGCAGGTGTTGAGAATGATCGTATCCTCAAGGCCGGCGGCGCGTGCATGATCGCGCATCACCTCGCTCTCCCAGGCATTGAGCCGGCAGCCGAAGGTGATGATCTCCACGCTGTCGCGCGCAGCCGTTTCAGGGGCCGCCGGGGCCGGGATGTCCTTGATGGGGGTCATGGCCGCGCAAAGTGGGCGCGCCCCGCCCACGGGTCAAGCCGGGCGCGTGTGTCGGGGCCCGCCCAAATTCCGCCCGAAGCCTTGCCTTTCATGGCTAATGAGGCCAACCCTGACCCGTGTCCGCTGTCTCAAGGGATTTTCATGCCCCAGTATGACTCCGCCACCCGCCAGCCCGTCCCGCGCAAGGCGCGCTTCACCGGACCCGGTCAGTACATCCTGTGGATGGCGGTGTTTATCGGCGCTGTGGCCGCTCTGTGCGCGGTGCTCAGCGGTCCGCTGATTACGGCCTTTCAGGCGAACCCGGCGATCAATGGCGTCATCCTGGCCGTGCTGGTGATCGGCGTGGCCTATACCTTCCAGCAAGCGCTGGCCATCGGGCCCAGCGCGCGCTGGCTGGTGCGCCTGCATGGCGCCGAACATCCCGACCAGCTGCCCCCGCCGCCGGCGCTGATCGCGCCCATGGCGGCGCTGATCACCGACGCAGCGGACGGCCGCTCGCGCATGACGGCGGGATCGGCCCGCGTAGTGCTGGACTCGGTGGCCGCACGCATGGCCGAGAGCGGCGCGTTCACGCGCTATTTCGGCCGGCTGCTGATTTTCCTGGGTCTCTTGGGCACGTTCTGGGGCCTGCTTCTGGTGGTGTCCGATGTGGGCGCGGCGGTGCGGGCGGTGTCGGCGACCGCCACCGGCGCGGGCGAGACCGACGCCATGGCGTTGATGTCGGCCATCGAAGAACCGATCCAGGGCATGGGCACAGCCTTCGCCTCCTCCCTGTTCGGTCTGGCGGGTTCGCTGATCATCGGTTTTCTGGAGCTGCAGGCCAGCCGGGCCCAGAACCGCTTCTATAACGAGGTGGAAGAATGGCTGTCCTCGATCTCGCGCCTGTCGGCCGCCGGCCCGGCCGGGTCGGGCGATGACACAGGCGGCGCCTATGTGGGCGCACTGCTGGAGCAGAGCGCCGATGCGCTGGACCGGCTGTCGCACACGCTGGAGCGCCACACCCGCCAGCTGGAAACCATCATGGCGCGCTTCGCCGAGGACTCAGCTGAAAGCCAGCGCGAGGCGGCGCGCCTGCTGCGTGACGAGATCAAGGTGCTGGTGCGGGCGCTGGAGGCCCAGGCGCGCATCAACCGGGAACGCGGCGGCGAGGATCGCTAGTCATGGCCCTGCCGCGCCATCTTCAGCAGAATCAGGGCGACCAGGGCGATTACTGGCCCGGCTTTGTCGATGCGCTGGCGACGCTGCTGCTGGTCATCGTCTTCCTGCTGGCGGTGTTCACCGCTGGGCAGTTCGCCCTGTCCACGGCGCTGACAGGCCGCGACGAGCAGCTGGCCGAGCTGAACGCCCGCCTGTCCACGCTGGCCGAAGAGCTCAATCTGGCGCGCAGCGATAATGAGCGCCTGTCGCTCAGGGTCAGCGGGCTTGAGACCGAGCGCGACGAGCTGGCCGCCGTGAATGCGGATCTGGAAGCCTCCATGGCCGGCATGCGCGAGGGCCTGGCCGCCGCGCAGGCGGCGCTGGAAGAGGAAGAAGCGCTGAGCGAGGAGGCGCAGGCCACCATCATGCTCCTCAACAACCAGATGGCGGCCCTGCGCGAGGAGCTGGCCCGGCTCAATGAAGCCCTCAACGCCGCCGAGGCGCGCGAGGCGGAGCTGGGCGCCGAAGTGGTCAATCTGGGCCGCCGCCTCAACGCGGCGCTCGCGAGCGAAGTGGCGCGCCTGGCCCGCTACCGGTCGGACTTCCTCGAGGCCATGGTGGAAGTTCTGGGCGACCGCTCGGGCGTGCGGGTGTCGGGCGACCGTTTCGTGTTCGAGACCGACGTGCTGTTCAGTTCCGGCTCGGCCGAACTGTCGGAAGAAGGCCGTACGGCGCTGACGCCCATCGCCGATGCGATTTTGCAGCTGATCGGCGAATTGCCGTCCGATCTCGACTGGGTCCTGCGTGTGGACGGCCACACCGACCGGGTGCCGCTGGGGCCCAACGCGCCCTTCCGGTCGAACTGGGAGCTGTCCACAGCGCGCGCCCTGTCGGTGATCAATTATCTGGAATCGCGCGGTGTGCCGTCGCGGCGTCTGCTGGCGGCCGGCTTTGGCGAACACCACCCCATCGCCCAGGGCCGGACCGCCGAAGCCTATGCGCGCAATCGCCGTATCGAGTTGAAACTGGACGCGCGCTGAGGCGCAAACTCGTCCGAATGCGGATATCCACAGGAAGTTTTTTCGCCCCGTTTGGCTAAGTCCTTGAGCGGCCACACGGCGCCTTTTGTGGGTTGAAGTGCGCGTGCGCCGGGTATATACACGGCCGCTCAATTTCGGCAGGATTGCAATGGCAAGGTTAATCGCCTTGCAAGCAGAACGGTCCGAAGAGTTCGACACAGAAAATCATGGCGACAGCCTTCGGGTGTCGCGGATCACAGGGGCCGGAGCGGCGCAATGAAACAGGATATTCACCCCGACTACCACTTCATCGAGGTGGTGATGACGGACGGAACCCGCTTCAAGACCCGTTCCACCTACGGCAAGGAAGGCGATGTCCTCAATCTGGACATCGACCCGCGCACCCACCCGGCCTGGACCGGCGGGTCGCAAACCCTGGTGGACCGCGCCGGCCGCGTGTCGCGCTTCAAGGACAAGTTCAAAGGCTTTGGTGTCTAAGCGTCCATCCCCCCTCGATCGGACGAGAGCTCAGCTCCATCAGGGTCTTTAGAAGAACGCCCGCAGCCTCCCCTCGGCTGCGGGCGTTTTCTTTTCCGGTGATCAGTGCGCTGCGCCTGCGGCGCCGTGGCGCTTTTCTGACGGCGGCGCTGCGTTATGCTTGTCTCCATGAGCAATCGTTTTTTCTCCGGCGATGTTGTGGTGTCCGGCGGCGGTCTGGCCGGGCTGACCCTGGCGCTGGCACTGCACCGGGCGGGCCTCAGCGTGGCGATCATCGATGCCATGGCCCTGGACGCGCGCACCGCGCCGGCCTTTGACGGGCGCGCCTCGGCGCTGGCCTATACCAGCTGGCGCATGCTCGAAGCCGTCGGCGCCGCCGCCCATCTCGAACCCCACGCCCAGCGCATCGAAGACATTCTGGTGGTGGATTCCCGGCCCCTCGACGGGCTCAAGCGCGGCGGGCCGGGACCCGACCAGCTGCATTTTGACCGGCGCGAAATTCATCCCGGCTCTCACGGCGAACCGCTGGGCTGGATGGCGGAGAACCGCCACACCCGGCTCGCTCTGGCGCGCGCGGCTGAAGAGGCGGGCCTGACCATGATCGCGCCGGCGCGCGTCACCGGCATGAGCGAGGCGCGCGGGCGCGCCATTGTCACGCTGGAAGACGGGCGCGAACTGGAAGCCGGCATCGTCGCCGCCTGCGACGGCAAGGCCTCGCCCCTGCGCGAACAGGCCGGCATCCGCAATTTCGGACACGCCTATGGCCAGTCGGCGCTGGTGCTGACGGTGGAACACGAGCGCGCCCATGAGGGCGTGGCCTATGAAGTTTTCATGCCGTCCGGCCCGTTCGCCATCCTGCCCCTGCCGGGCGACCGGTCGAGCCTGGTCTGGACCGAACGGACGCAGGCCGCGCAGGCGCTCCACGCCATGGACGATGCGGGCTTCCAGGAGGCGCTGGAGGCGCGGTTCGGCGATTTTCTGGGCGCCGTGCGTCCGGTGAGCCAGCGGTGGTGCTATCCGCTGGGGCTGGTGCTGGCCGAGCGCTTCACCGGGCCGCGCCTGGCGCTGGTGGGCGATTCCGCCCGGTCCATCCACCCCATCGCCGGTCAGGGCTTCAATCTGGGTGTGCGCGATGCAGCGGCTCTGGCCGAAGTGCTCATCGAGGCCAAGCGCGCCGGGCTGGATCTGGGCGCCGCCGCCACCCTGACGCGCTATGACCGCTGGCGGCGCACAGACTCAGCGGCGCTGGTGCTCGGCACCCATGGCGTCAATGCGCTGTTCTCCAATGATCATGCCCTGGTGCGCAGCGTGCGCGGCCTCGGCCTGTCGCTGGTGGACCAAATCCCCGCCGCGCGGCGCTTCTTCATGCGCACCGCCGGCGGCGAGATCGGCGATCTGCCCGCCTTCCTGCGCGGCGAAACGCTGAGCTTGTAAACCTTTAAGTCGGATCGGATTCGGCCGGCTCCGGTTCGCGGCCCGTGCGGCGCGTTCCGCCCAGCCTGGCCGGCCCCAGAAACACCGCGCCGCCCTGCAGGCGGAAGGGCAGGGCGATGCCGTCCTGACGCGGCGGGGCCATCAGGGCCGCCAGACGCAGCGCCTGGCCCTGTTCTTCATTGACCAGACCCGCCGCCACCAGGGCGCTGGCGAGCCGCTCCGGGTTCGACACCACCACGCTGAGGCGCCCTTCCGGCATCAGGGTCTCGTCCAGCGTGAGCTGGCCGGACCCGCTGGCCTGCGCCGGGCCCCAGTCGAGCAGCGCCTGATTAACCTCCAGCGCCCCGCCGCTGCGGGTCCAGGCCAGCGGATCGGCGCTGCCGGCCAGCGCGCTCCACCCAGTCAGGTCGGCATGCAGGCGGACGGCTTCGGCGCGCGCGCCGAACGCGCCGAGGATCCGGCCTGGCAGGACGCCCGCGCCCGTCTCGGCGCCAGACAGATCGACGCGCAGGCGCAGAACGTCCGTGTCCGAGAGCAGGCCGGTCAGCGCCAGCCGCTCGATCCGGGCAAACACGGGCTCAGGCCCCTCCAGGGCTGTGACCACAAGGGCTTCGG
The DNA here is from genome assembly GCA_027627685.1 of Hyphomonadaceae bacterium ML37. NCBI lineage: Bacteria > Pseudomonadati > Pseudomonadota > Alphaproteobacteria > Hyphomonadales > Hyphomonadaceae > Hyphomonadaceae bacterium ML37. Next base: position 3,015,529 of record CP091241.1, on the reverse strand, counting down.
CTTCGGCGCCCAGGCGCGTATTGGCGCCGTTCTCGCCGGTCAGGGACAGGCGCAGCGATGTGGCCTCAATCGCGTAGCGGGCGGGCCTGTCGTCGATGTCCGTCGCAAGCTCGCCTTGGCCGTCCAGCACCAGAATCCAGTGATTGAGATTGTAGAACTGCGCACTGGCCGCCACGCGGTCCCAGGCGATGGACCATCCGCCGGCCTCCGCCGGAGCGGCGAGGGCGGGCGCCACCGCCCGCACCGAAAAGCGGAACGGATAGCCCGAAACGGTGAGGCCCTCATGGGACACGGCATAGCCTGCCGCTTCCTGCTCGGCGATCCAGGCGTCCGCTGTCGTGCGGATCTGACCCGACATGAAAGCCCAGTAGGCGCCGTGCAGCGCGATGATCACCGCCAAAAGGGCGAACGGGGCCAGCAGCGTCAGGCGCGAGGGCGGTTTGCGGCTCATGGGTCTTCAGCGCTTTCCTGTTTCAGCCAGCAGGGCGCTGGAACCGGTCTCGATACGTGTTTCAAGTTCGGCCATGAAGGCGTCCCTTGGCAGGCCCGGTTCGATGGCAGGCAAGAACTCGACCACGATGGTTCCGGGCTGGCGCACCATGCCATGGGCTGGCCAGTAAAGGCCTGAATTGAGCGCCACGGGCACGCACGGGACCTTCATGGCGCTGTAGAGCCCCGCCACCCCCGGCTTGTAGGTGTCGGCCTCGCCCGGCTCAAGGCGGGTGCCCTGTGGGAAGATCACCACCTGGCGGTCTTCGCCGGCCCGGTCACGGGCCTGCTTGAGCATGTCGCGCAGCGCCTTGGCGCCCGCCGAGCGATCCACCTTGATGTTTTTGAGCTTCATGGCGTACCAGCCGAAGACCGGCAGGAAGGCGAGCTCCTTTTTCAGGATGATCGCCGGATCGGGCAGGATCGCCCAGAAGGCCAGCGTCTCGAACATGGACTGGTGCTTGGACGCGACGAGCGCCCCGCCCGTTGGCATGTGCTCGCGCCCGCGCACCTCGTAGCGGATGCCGCACAACACCTGCAGGCCGCCAAACACCAGAGCGAGATAGACGCGGAAGGCCCAGCGCGTCCAGCTGCGCGGACCCAGCAGGGTGGGGGCGAACAGGATGCCCAGCACTGCCATCAGGCCGTACATCCAGACGACAAACACGATTGAACCGATCCAGGCCATGGGGCGTCCTTGCGTGGGGTCAGGCGGGCGGGGCGTCAGCGGCCGCACGGTCTGCGCGGGTGCGCCCGGCCGCGCGTTCGCGTACGAACACCGCGATATATTTGAAGTATTCCTGCAGCCAGCGGCGCCCCTGACCCGGGCTGCTCAGCGGGCCGGGCGCACGCACGCCGTGGGCGATCAGCGCCAGCTCCGGCGCGGCGGCCTGCAGCTCCAGCAAGGCGCGCGGCATGTGATAATCGCTGGTCACCACCAGGATGGCGCCATAGCCGCGCTGGCGCGCCCAGGCGGTGATCTCCAACGCATTGCCGGCCGTGTTGGAGGCTTCCACGCCGATATCCACGCAGCATTCGAAAATACCGGCCGGCGCGCCTGCCGCGGCGGCGATATCGGCGGGCGGGCTGCCGGGATTGGAGCCGGAAATGAGCAGGCGCTCGGCCCGGCCGGCCTGCAAGAGCTCCACGCCCGTCGCTACGCGCCCGCCCCCGCCGGTGAGCACCACCACGCCCGCCGCCTCTGCCGCCGGGTCCGGGCCCAGGCTGCGCGCCTCGCGCACGAACAGGGCGAAGCCCGCCGCCAGCGTGAACAGCGCCACGAAGGCGAGAAAACGGGCCAGGCTCAGCACGCCGCTCATGGCCAGCGCGCCTTCAGCTCGCCCGTCACTGCCAGACGCGCGGCGCCCGCGGCGATCAGGGCGGACGCCAGAGCGGCCCCCGGCGCAATCGCCGCTGCGCTCCAGCCCAGCGCCGGGACCGGCAGAAAGAATACGGCGCCCGCCGCGCCCGCCCCGTGGGCGAGGCCATAACCGGCTAGCGCCGCGAGCCCTGCGCCCGCAAGGCCGGCCTTCAGGCCCAGGAAGAAGAACCGCCGCTGGAAAATCCCGGTGACGTACCGGTCCGGCGCGCCCACCAGGTGCAGGGCCTCGGCCACATCCCAGCGCGCCGCCAGCGAGGCGCGTGCGGCGAACGCGATGACGGCCGCAGCGGCCAGCGCCAGGATCGCCACCAGGCCCAGCGCGAAATACCGCACGGCGCCCGCCGTACGCTGCACCGCCGCTTCCCAGCGCGCGTGATCATCCACCACGACTTCGTAGGGGTTATCGCGCAGCAGCGCCTCAATGGCGCCGGGCGCGGGCGGGGCTTCGGGATCGACACGCACGGCGATAAGGCGCGGGACAGGCAGATCATCGGGCAGGCCCGCCCCGCCCAGCCAGGGCCGCAGCAGCGCCTCGGCGTCCGCCCGGCTGCGGGCGGTCGCCGAAATCACGCCGGGCAGGCGCGCGATCTGCGTCGCGGCGTCCACCGCGTCGGCATCGGCGTCGCGCGCGCCTTCGGCGATCAGTTGTACGGTGAGTTCGCTGGACAACTGGGCGGTCCAGCCCTCCGCGGCCTGCCAGGCCCCCGCCGCGCCGAAACCCGCCAGGCTCGCCAGAAACACCAGGATCGCCGCCACGGCGAACAGCGGCCGGTCCCGGGCGTGATCGGGCGGCAGCAGCGGCGCCGGGCGCCGGGGTTTATCAGGCTGGGTCATGCCGCCCTCGGCCGGCTGACCAGGCGCCCGTCCGCCAGCTCCAACACCGGCGCGTCCAGTGCGCGCACCAGGGTGATGTCATGGGTGGCGATGAGCACCGTGGCGCCCAGCCGGTTCAATTCGACGAACAGGCGCAGCAGGCGCCGGCCCATGGCCGGGTCCACATTGCCGGTGGGCTCGTCAGCGATCAGCAGTTCCGGCTTGGTGATCACTGCGCGGGCGATGGCGGCGCGCTGCTGTTCACCGCCGGACAGGCTCGCCGGGTGGGCATGCATGCGTTCGCCAAGGCCCACCCAGGCCAGAAGGTCGGCCACATCATCGGCATAGCTGGCGCGCGCCTGACCGGCGACGCGCAAGGGCAGGGCGACATTGTCGAAGACGCTAAGGTGCTCGAGCAAGCGGAAATCCTGGAACACTACACCGATCCGGCGGCGCAGACCCGGCAGCGCGTCCCGCGGCATCAGGGAGGTCTCCCGTCCGAACAGGCTGATCAGCCCGCGCGAGGGCTGGCGCGCGCGGTAGATAAGCCGCAGCAGCGAGCTTTTGCCGGCCCCGGACGGTCCGGTGAGGAAATGGAAACTTCCGCTTGGTAGATCAAAGCTGAGATCGCTGAGAATCTCCGGGCCCCGCCCATATCGAAGGCCCACCGAATCAAAGCGCACCGCCGCATCGCGGTCGTGCATCAGGTCCGGTGCGGGGCGGGGGTTCAGGGTCATCGCTCTGCGGTCCGGGAACAAGTCCGAGTGGCGGGATTCGCCATCAACTATGCAGGAAAAGCGAGCGCTGCGTCCATGATCGTCACCTGTCCCAGCTGTGATGCGAAATACCGCGTCGAGCCCGCCGCCCTCGAGGCGCGGGGCGGGCGGGTGCGCTGCGCATCCTGCGGTCATGGCTGGCAGGTGGAGGCCGAGGCGCTGACCCTGTCCGAACCCGCTGAGCACCCGGCGCCCGCCGCGCCTGAGCCTGTCCCGGCGCCCAGCCTGCGCGACAAGCCCGCCGCCGCCATCCGCGCCCGATCCGAAGCGCGCCGCCGCAAGGCCCGTGTGGCGGTTGAAGGCGCGGGCTGGATCGGCGTCGCTGCCGCCTTCGTGGTGGTGATCGGCGGCGCGGTGCTGATGCGCGCCGATATCGTATCGGCCTTCCCGCGCGCCTCCGGCGCCTATGCCGCGGTGGGGCTTGAAACCCATCCGCTGGGTCTCGCGGTGGAAGAGCTGGTGGCCAGTTTCGAGGATGCCGACGGCGCCCCGGCCCTGGTGGTCGAGGGTGTGGTGCGCAACACCACCGGACGCATGCGCCGCACTGCCCCGCTCAAGGCGATGGCGCTGGATCACGAGGGCCAGGTGCTTGCCGAATGGGTGGTCATGCTGGAATCGACCGCCCTGCCCGGCGGCGGGGCTGAACGCTTCCGCACGCTGATGACAGCGCCCCCCGACGCGGCGGTCCGCGTCGAGGTCGTGGTCGAGGGCTGACGCGTTCTTACTCGCTCTTGACGGGTTCCAGCGCGCCCGGCTTACCCGGACCGCGCGGACGCAGTCCTCCCTGACCGATCAGTCCCTGGGCGAACTCGCTGACAAGCGACGCGAACCGGTCGGCGCGCGCGGCGATATAGATCATCGGCCCGTCGGGATTGCGCCGGAAGTTGGAATCCACCGCCACCACATGCCAGCGCCCGTCTTCCTGGATCAGGAAGGGCGAACCGGAATCGCCGCGCGTGGTGTCGCAATCATGCGACATGGTGTTGTCGTCCACGGCGGCCAGGATGCGGCAGGCCTCATTGCCCGACAGGTTATTGCCGGTATCCCAGGAATAACCCGCCTGGCTCAGCTGGACCTCACGCGCGCGCGCCTCGCCGCGCGTGTCGACCAGCGCCAGCGGATGCAGATAGCCCAGCTCGTCGCCGAGCGGCGTGTCGATGCGCAAAAGCGCCCAGTCGGTGCCGTCCAGATCGTCGCCGGCGCTGAACTGGGCTTCGTCCCACTCGGGATCCAGCAATACGTCGACCACGCGCGCGGTGCGGGTGCCGCCGGGCAGGCCGTCGCCGGTCTCGAACAGGCCGGCGGGCCGTATGCGGCCTTCGTCGCTCACGCAATGCGCGGCGGTGGCCAGCACGTTGGGGGCCACCAGCGAGGCGGTGCACTGGCTGCCGGTTTCAAAGCGGACCCGGCCGACCACCGACCAGGGAAACACGCCGGTGTCCATCAGGACCCGGTCGTCATTGCCGAAGAAGTGATCATTGATGGTCAGCGGACGGGTGCGCCCGGCGCAGTCGGCGCGGTCGGTGCGCGCCTCGCAGCGGCCCGTGCCGATCTCCGGCTCGTCGCACACGCCGTCAAAGGCGCGGGTGCAGCTGTCGCTACGGAAGCGCAGCCCGGTCATGTCGCCGCAATCGGCACGGTCTGTGCCCTGGGTGCAGGCGCCGGTGCCGATGCCCGGCTCGTCGCATTCGCCGTCATTGGCCCACTGGCAGGAATCGTCCTCCAGCCCGGTGATGATGCGCCAGCAATCAGAATAGTCGGTTCCCGCCGAGCAGGCGCCGGTGCCGATGCCCGGCTCGTCGCACTCGCCGTCATTGGCCCAGCGGCAGCTGTCATTGCCGGCATGGGTCCCCAGGGGTCCCGTGGCGCTGGGCCGGCCAGCCGCGGCCGGGGCGGGTTTGGAGGGGCGCTGCACTGTCTGCAACAGGCGCGCATAGTCGCGCGATCCGGGCTGGCTGGAAAAGCCGGCCGGCAGGACCAGCGCGTCGGCGCTGGCGGGCGCTTCAGCCGTCAGCAGCGCGGCGGCGGCGATCGCCGCCAGGCCGCTCGCGAGCCCGGACAGGCGCAGGAAATGTCTCATGATGTTGGTCCCCCCTCAAACTGCGCGCCAAGCTAGCGCGTTCGCGGCGCTTGGCAAACGGGATTTGAAGGCGGTGAGGCGGATCAGGTCGGGCCGGGCCGTTCGCCATCCCGGGTCGCCAGACCCAGCTCCGGGACGGCGGCGCCGGCTTCGGCGATGAGCGGCAGGTGACAGGTTACCCGCGTGCCCTCGCCCGGTGCGCTTTCCAGCGCCACCCAGCCGCCATGCAGGCGGACGATGTCGTTGACCAGCGCCAGACCCAGGCCGGCGCCGCCGCCCTCCCCGCGCTCAAAGCGCTCGAACACATGGGCCTGACGCTCGGCGGCGATTCCGGCGCCATCGTCGGAGACCCACAGCGTGATCTCGCCATCCTCTACGCCCGCGCCGATCTCCACCTGACCGCCCGGCTCGATATGGTCGAGGGCATTGGTCAGCAGATTGTACAGCACCTGCTTGAGCCGCTTGGCGTCGGCGCGCGCCACGGGAAGGTCCTCGGGCGCGGCCTGGGTGATGCGCACGCCGGCATGTTCAGACCGGGTCAGGATCAGCTCGGCGGTTTCCGAAATCAGCGCGTCCAGGCGCACATCGCCCAGCTCCAGCTCCAGCTGGCCTGCATCGATGGCCGCGATGTCGAGAATATCGTCAATCAGCTTGCCCAGCTGGCCTGAAGCCTGCTGGATCGCCGACATGTGTTCGGCCTGACGCTCGGACAGGGGCCCGGCGAACCCGCCGGCCAACAGATCGGCATAGCCGTGGATCGTGGTGAGCGGCGTACGCAGCTGATAGCTCACATGCTCCACAAAGCCGGTCTTGATCTTTTCCGATTCCTGCAAAGCCTCGGCCCGGTCGCGCAGGGCGGCCTCCACCCGGCGGCTGTCGGTGATGTCGTCCCAGGCGATCAGCGTGGCGCCGTCGGGCAAAGGCCGGGTCAGCCAGGTCAGGGTGGACTGGTCGGTGCGCCGGATCTCGCCCGCCACCGGCGTGCGTGCATCGGGGCTCGGATCGGTGATGCGCGCTTTGAGCGCCCGCCAGGCGTCCGCATTGGGATAAAGCCCCATGCAGGTCTCGGCCACCACGTCGAAGGGCGCATCGTCCAGACTGCCGGGGTCCAGCGCCCACAGGGTCTCAAACGCGGCGTTGCGCAGTTTCAGCCTGCCGTCGGAGCCGAACACCGCCACCGCCTCGTGCAGCTTGTCGAGCGTGGCGCGCTGGACCTTGATCAGCGTGTTATAGCGCGCCTGCAGGGCCAGCTGGTCGGTCATGTCCTCGAAGATGACCAGCAAGCCCCCCATCAGATGACGCTGGCGCGCCACGCGCAGCATGCGCCCGTCGGGCAGGGCCCAGAGCTCGTCGGGCATGTCGGCGTCGGGCGCGGCCTCGTACAGGGCCAGCTCGGCGGCTTTCCAGCGGCCATAATCCTCTTGCTCGGGCAGGCGCCGCTTTTCGCGCAGCCGGTCGAGAAGGGCCGAATGGGCGGGACGCTCGTTGAGCATCGCCTCTTCCAGCGCGAACAGGCGCACAAAGGCCTGATTATAGAATACCAGCCGCTTGGCCCGGTCGAAGATCGCCACCGCCTCGGCCATGTGGTTGAGCGTCTGGTCGTGAGCCTGACGGAAGCGTTTGAGCGCCGCGCGCGCCTCTTCGGCCTCGGTGACGTCCACGGCGAAACCGGCCGCGCCCCCGCTGACCGGATAGACATGAAAGGCCATGATGCGCCGCTGGCCGCCGGCCACGGCGCCGCGCACGCTCAGGCGCGGGGACCCGGAGCGCAGCGCATCCAGCGTCTGCTCGGCCAGGGTCGGCTCCAGCAGCACCTGCTCATCCACCGCGTCGGCGGGGCTTTGCGCCTCGACGGCGCGGGCATAGGCCTCATTGACCCAGATCAGGCGTCCGGCGGCGTTCATGCGCCAGGCCGGGGCCGGGTTGCGCGCCGCCATGTCGTGACTGGCGGCGGGATCGGAATCCACCAGCTTGCGGGTTTCCGCCACCCGCCCTGTCGCGCCGGCGTCCTCCATCTGGCGGATGGACGCATCGGTCAGCCACACCGCCAGCTGGCGGCCCGCCGCGCGTCCGTCGACTTCCAGCGTGCGCCCCGAAGGACCGGCGATGGTCAGCGAAAAGGCCTGTCCGGTGTCCATCAGGCGGCGCAGGCGCTGGCGCAGCGTGGTGGCATCGCCGCGCGCGCTGCGCGCTTCGAAATCGGCGATGCCGTCAAGAATCTCGCGCCCTGCGTCCCCGCTGGCCGCCGCGCCCTGACCCAGATCGGCGAACTGCACCATGGCGGCGAGCGCTGCGGGCGAGCCGAAAATGCCCGGCTGGCCCCAGTCTCTGGAATCGGGATCAGGCGGGGTTTCCCAGACGAGGATGAGGCCGGGATGGGCGCCCAGCACGCCGCCCGCGCGCTCCAGCCGGTCTTCCAGCTGCGCCATGCGGGCGCGCCAGTCGGCCCGCGCGGCCCGTGCCCCGGCGGTCATGCGATAGGCCCACACGCCTGCGGACAGGGCGAAGGCCACCGCGCCTCCGGTGACGATCAGTGTGGCGAGCTGGATCGGCCCGGCATCCGTCATGCGGTCTTGCGCCCCGACATCTGGCCAGCCCTGCGCCCATCGCGGGCGAGGCTTTGCGAATCACATCTTACCGGAAGGCGAATCGCGACGCGACACGCCACGCTCCGAGCCCGTCAGGGTTCGCACCCGGCTACGCTGGAGCGAAGCCCCGGCTTCGCCGAGGCGACAGCGCGCCCGCAGCGTCAGCGAGGATCGCGAAGCCCCTGACGGGGCTGAGGACCAAGGGGACCTCCCCTTACCTCACCCGCACCAGACCTTGCGTGAACTCAAACAGCACCACGCATCCGGTCAGCCTTGCGCCCGGCTCCAGCTGGGCGAAGCGCCAGCCGCGCACGGCCCTTTCGGCCTCTGTGTCGAAGCTGCCTCCCGGTACGCCGCGCGCCACGCGGACCTGGTCGGTCGCGCCCGCTTCGGTCACGTCGAACTGCACCACAGTCCAACCCTGCAAACCGCGCGACCAGCCCCGGGCGGGATAGTCGGGCAGGCGCGCTTCCACGGCGCTGAGCTGCGCGCCCGAACAGCCCGAGGCGTCGGCGGCCCGCTCCACATTGGGCGGCGTGGGCATGTCGGACAGAACCCGAAATGGCTGATCGCGCGGATCGGACAGCGGATTGACCGAGCCGCAGGCGCTCAAGGACAGCGCGGCGAGCAGGGCGGGCGTGAGGCGGAGCGCGTTCATGGCCGGACTGTGCCGTCCGATGCGCCGCGCTTCAAGCGGACACGGCGCCCGCGCGCGAAAGATGCTGAGATTGTCATGTGCCAATAGCGCGCCGAGCCACTACTTTACTTCGCATGACCCGCGCCGAGCGCCGCCTCGCGGCCCAGATTGTCCGTGCCCGCGCCGCGCTCCTGTGGGAGCGTGCGGCGCCGGTGATGGCGCCGGCTCTGGCGGCCTTGGCCGTGTATCTGATGCTGGCCTTGTTCGGCGTGTTCGAGCGCTTTGGCGATCCGTGGCGGCTCATCGCGCTCCTGACGCTGGCCCTGGCCGGCGGCTGGGGCGTGGTGCGGGCGCTGGCTGGCTGGCGCGCGCCGTCGCGCAGCGAGGCCGAACGGCGGGTGGAGGATGATTCCGGTCTGGTTGGGCGGCCGTTCGAGGCCCTGCGCGACGCGCCGGCCTCGGGCTCGGGCGACTGGTGGGCGGCGCACCGGGCGCGCATGGCGGCCCGGTTGACAGGCGCCCGCGCCCGCCGCCCCAAAGCCGCCTGGGCGGCGATGGACCCGCTGGGCCTGCGCGTCTTCGCCCTGATCGTAATCGCCTGCGGCGCCTTTCTGGCGGGCGATCTGGCCGCGCCGCGCCTGGGCGACGCCTTCGCGCCGCGCCTGATGGCGGGCGGGTCTGTGGCCGGGACCAGCGTCGAGATGTGGGTCGAGCCGCCGGCCTATACCGGGCGGCCCGTAATCTATCTGCGCGACCGGCGTGAGGCGCGGGCGCCCGCCGGCTCGGTGCTGGCGGTGCGGCTGGCCGGAACCGGGCGGACGCCGTCGGTCCATGGCGCGCGTGCCGAGATCGAGACCCTGCCGGGCGATGTGCGCCTCCTGCGAATCGCCCCCGAAGCCGATGGCGAGATCCTGATCCGCGCAGGCGGCTGGCGTGAGCGGGTGACTCTCGAGCTGATTGAAGACCAGCCGCCGCAAGTGCGCCTGGCGGCCGAACCGTCCGGCGACGCGCAAGGACGCCTCGTGCTGGAGCTCTATGCCGAGGATGATTATGGGGTTGAAGCGCTGGTGTTCGCCTTCGCGGCGGAAGCGGGCGGCGCGGACGAAGAGATCGAAATCCCTGCCGGCTCGGTCACCTTGGCGGGCGAGGACGGGTTGCAGACCGTGCGTCTGGACCTGTCGCGCCACCGGCTGGCGGGCGATCGGGTTGAGGCGCGCCTCATCGCCGTGGACGCGCTGGGCCAGCGCGGCGCCTCGGGCGACATCGCGCTGACCCTGCCCCAGCGCGTGTTTCTGGATCCGCTGGCGCGCGCCGTGGCGTCAGAGCGCCGGCGCTTTCTGACCGACGAGGCGGAGTACGCGCCCATGCCCGATCTCGCCTCGGTGATCACGCTGGCCGGGGCCTTTCTGGACGATGAACCCGAGCGCCGGATCGAGCGCGCGCCGCCGGGCGTGCAGCGTCTGGCGCTGGCGCTGGATGCGGTCAGCGACGCGCCACACGGCTATTTCGATGACCCAGTGGTGTGGATGGGCCTGCGCACTGCGCTTCAACAGGTGCGCCGGGCGCGCGAGCGTGAGGCGCTGGGTCATCTGGACGAGGATCTATGGCAGATCGCCCTGCGCGCGGAGCTGGGCAGCCTGGCCGACGCCGAGGAAGCCCTGCGCGCCGCCGAGCAGGCGCTGATGGACGCGCTGGCGCGCGGCGCAGACCCTATCGAGCTGGCGGCCCTGTTCGATGCGTTCGAGCGCGCGGTGCAGGTTTATATGCAGGCGCTGGCCCGCGAGGCCGCCGAGGCCGGGCGCTTCGCAGAGGGCGGGCCGTCGGGCGGCGGCATGAGCGGCATGGACGCCGACGGGCTGCAGGCGCTGCTGGATGCGATCCGCGAGGCGGCCGAGCTGGGTGACGAGACCGGCTCGCGCCGGGCGCTGGCCCAGCTGACCGAGATGCTGCGCAATATGCAAATCACCCTGTCCCAAGGCGGGCGCGGCGAGGGTCAGGACAGCCCCATGGCGCGCGCCCTGCGCGAAGCCCTCGAAGAGCTCTCTGAAGCCATTGGCGAGCAGCGCGCCCTGACCGAGGACACGTTCAGTCGTGATCGCCAGTCCGGCGGCGGCGGCGGCGCGCCGCGCCCGCCGGGCGCCGACGCAATGCCCGGCGATGAAGAGGCGGGAGATGCGGACGAGGGCGAAGGTGCAGGCGGTGAGGAACAAGAGGACGCACAAGGCGCGGGTCCCGGCTTCCGCGACCTAGCCGAGCGCCAGCGGGCGCTGGAAGAGGGTCTGGATGCGGCGCAGAACGCTCTGGACGGCGCTGCGGCGGGCGGCGAAGCGCGCGCAGCGCTCGATGAAGCCCGGCGCGCCATGGAAGAGGCGGCGCGCGCCCTGGGCGAGGGAGATGGCGAAGGCGCGCTGAGCCAGCAGGATGACGCCCTGCGCGCCCTGCGCGAAGCGTCACGGGAAGCCGCCGAGGCGCTGGAGCGGGAAGCAGCGGGAGACGCCGAAGGAGCCGACCCGCTGGGCCGCGGCGCCGCCGGGGGCACGAATGGCGAGACGACCGTGCCCAGCGAGGCCGAACGTCAGCGCGCGCGTGAAATTCTGGAAGAATTGCGCCGCCGCGCCGCCGAACGCGGACGCCCCCAGGAAGAGCTCGACTATATCGACCGGCTGCTGGAGCGCTTCCGCCGGTAAGCCGGCAAGCCGTGAGCCCTCAGCGCACCGCCGCTTTCAGGATCGCGCCGACAATGGCCAGCGCAGCGCGGTATTGCTCCATGGTCTCGGGCTTGCGCACCGAAGAAACCACGTTGGGGAAGCTGGAGGAGGCGCGCTGCAGGCGCGCCACATCGCCTGAAAACACGATCACCGGAATGCGCGCCAGCGCCTCGTCGTCCAGCAGACGGTCCAGCAGCCAGAGCCCGTCCTCGCCGGTCAGGTTGAGGTCCAGCACAATGCAGTCGGGCGCCGGGCCGGACTGCAGCTGGGCCAGCGCCCCGGCGCCTTCCAGCGCCCGGTCGATGCGCGCTGCGCCGGCCTCCTCGCGCAGCATTTTGGAGAACAGAAACGCGTCCTGCTCGTCATCTTCGACCAGGAGCACGCGGGCTCCGGCTGCGTCCTTGGTCATGGCATGCCCATCACGTGTTGGCGTCGGGGCGCGATGCTAGGGCGTCACGCGGCGCGCGCAAAGGTGCAATTCCACTGTCCGCCGGGGCGGCGATCACGCGCCATCCGGCGAGGTCAGGCGATCTGCGCGCCCAGCCGGGCCATATCATCAAAGAAACCCGGATAGCTGGTGGCGATCATCGCCACATCATCCACCGTGACGGCTTCACGGGCGCCAAGGCCCATCACAAGCCCGCTCATGGCCAGGCGATGGTCGTGACGGGTCTCCACAAGGCCGCCGCCGGGCACGCCGTCTGCGCCGCAGCCATGGACCACCAGATAATCCTCGCCCAGCTCGAACTTGACGACATTGGCGGCGAGCAGGGCGGCGGACGCGGCGAGGCGGTCGCTTTCCTTGGCGCGCAGCTCGGCCAGCCCTTTCATCACCGTGACGCCTTCAGCGAAGGCGGCGATCACGGCCAGGATGGGATATTCGTCGATCATGGAGGGCGCGCGGCTCTCATCGATCTCGATGCCTGTCAGCATGCCCGAGCGCGCCGACATATCCACCAAGCGCTCCCCGGCGCACGCGCCGGCCGGCGTGATGGTCAGGTCTGCGCCCATGTCCTGCAGCACCGCGTAGAGGCCAGAACGCGCCGGATTATCCATGACGCCGGTAAGCGTCACCGCGCTGCCTTGGGTCACCAGCGCCGCCGCGATGGCGAAAGCAGCCGAGGACGGATCGCCCGGCACGGCCAGATCATGAGGCGTCAGCACCCGTCCCCCGCGCACCCGCACGGTCAGGCCGGCCCCGTTGCGGGCGGCGTCCATATCGGCCCCGTACAGTAGCCCCATGGTCTCGGTATGGCCGCGCGTGGCGTGGGCCTCGCGTACAATGGTCTCGCCGTGTGCGCCGAGCCCGGCCAGTAGGATGGCGCTCTTGACCTGGGCCGAGGCCACGGGCGGCGCGTAATCGATGGGTTTCAGCTGGCTGGAGCCGAACAGGCGCGCGGGCAGGCGGCCATTGTGTGATTCGCTGCGCGCCCCCATGGCCGCCAGCGGGTCCAGCACGCGGGCCATGGGCCGCGCTGACAGGCTGGCGTCTCCGGTGAACACCGCTTCCAGATCAAAGCGCGCCGCCGCGCCCATGAGCAGGCGCACGCCTGTGCCCGCATTGCCCAGATCCAGCGGCGCTTGCGGGCTGGACCAGCGGCCATGACCCGTGACCGTCCAGGCGCCGGGGCCGTCCTGGCGCACGTCTGCGCCGAGGGCGGCGACCGCGCGGGCTGTGGCCATGACGTCGGCGCTCTCCAGAAGGTTGGTGATGCGGCTGGTCCCGGCGGCCAGTGCGGAAAACATCAGTGCGCGGTGCGACACCGATTTGTCCGGCGCAGCGGACAGTTTTCCGGTCAAGCGCTTGGCGGGACGGGCGGTTCTCGGTCCGGCGGGAGGCGGGGAGGCGGCTGTCATGGGGGCGATTGCGGTCCGGGTGCGAAAAAAGCTCAATTCGGGTTTTGACAGCGCGCGTTTAACGTGGCAACTGGCGCGCCGATTTAAAGACGCCAACCAGCGCTGAAGGACAATGCCAGTGCCCAAAACCGATCTCGGCGTGAAGCGCACCTGCCCGGAGACAGGCAAGAAATTCTACGATCTGGGCAAGGACCCGATCGTATCGCCCTTCACCGGCAAGGAATATCCGGTGGCGTATTTCGAGGAGGTGATCGCCAAGACACCCCCGAAAAAGGCCGCCCGCCCGAAGCCTGAGCCCAAGGAAGAGGTTGAGGACGAAGACGAGGACGAGGACGTCGAAGACGCCGTCGAGGCTGATGAGGACGAAGACGAGGCCGAAGACGACGAGCCCGAGCTGGACGAGGAGCCCATTGATCTGGGCGAGGACGAGGAGGATGACGACGTCGCCGCCCCGGCCAAGAAGGCCAAGGCCGCGCCCGTGGACGAAGACCTGGACGGCTTCTCCGAAGGCGAGGCCGACCTGGACGACGAGGATGATGACGACACCGGCATCCTCCTGGACGATGACGATGATGATCTCGACGATGTGGTCGTCGGCGACGACGATGATGACGACGATCTCTAAAGCCTGATCTTCATGGCCGTATCCGGCCCGCCCGGGGGTGCTGCACAAGGCGCTGCAGAGGGCGGCGCCGGGCAGGCTTGATCGGCGTGCGGCGCGCGACTAATGTCCGCGCTCTCGATCCGGCGGGGGTCCCTCCCCGCCCGCCTTCACGGGCGTTTCGGGGCCATAGCTCAGTTGGTAGAGCGCTTGAATGGCATTCAAGAGGTCGGCGGTTCGATTCCGCCTGGCTCCACCATATCAAAACCCCCGCAGCCAGCCGGCGCGGGGGTTTTTTGTTTTGGGGCTCGCGCCTGATTCAGCTCAAGCAGGCGCGGGCGCCCCTGCGGCCGCGTGGATTTCCGCCACGAGCGATGCCTCCAGGCCCAGCCGCGCCGCCAGCAGTTTGAGATAGGCCGCTTCGGCGGGCGTCTCGCATTCGATGGCCACCAGCGAGGCGGCGTAGATTTCGGCGGCCATTTCCGGCGTGGCGGCGCCCGCGACGACGGCATTCAGGTCCAGCGGGGCGTTCAGCTCGTCAAAGACAAAGGCCTTGGCGTCGGAATCCAGCTGCATCGCCGACAGGCGTTCGAAAATGCGTGTCTTCTCGGCCGGATCGATCTTTCCGTCCGCCTTGGCCGCTGCGATCATGGCGCGCACCAAGGCCTGGCCCAGCGCCTCCTGAGCGGCGGCATCGTCCGGCGCGGGCAGGAAGGCGGTTCCGGCGGGCGCGGCTTCATAGTCGACGATAGCGTGCGTTGGCGCCAAGGTTGCCGCGCCCGGGGCCGATGCCGCTGCCGACGCAGCAGAGTTGCGCTGGTGGTTCTGCCAGGCGTGATAGGCCAGCCCGCCCACGGCGGCGATAGCGCCGTATTTGGCGGCTTTGCCAAGGAATTTGCGGCCCGAGCCGCCCATCAGCATCGAGGTGGCGAGGCCGGCGGCGAACCCGCCTCCGCCCGCCAGGGTGGCGTTGCGCGCGGCAGGGTCGTTCTGCAGGGCGTCGACGATGCGATTGAAGTCGATCAAGGGGGGTCTCCATGAAGCGAGAAGCGCGATTGGGTCAGGCCGCGCGGGATATGGGCAGGGGGCTGGCGAAGGTCAACACCCGCCCCCGCCCCTTGACCCTCCACCTCACGCCCCCCACCTTTAAATCAACACTGAAGAGGCCCTCGAGAAGGAGCGCGCCATGAATGTTTCGACAGATGAAGCGACCCGCGACGATGCGCCGACGGTCTATGTGCGCGCCATCGCCGGCGCCGAGGTGATGGAGGCGGCGGCCGCCAGCGATATCCGCATCGCGGCGGACGACACGCTTTACGCCATCCATGATGCGACCGGTCAGCGCATGGCGGTGTTCTCCGACCGTGACGCGGCCTTCGCCGCCGCGCGCTGGCACGGGGCCGAGCCGGTGAGCGTGCACTGAGCGTTCTGATTCTATGTCGCCGACTGAACTGCGCCCCGGTCGTTCAAGGCCGGGGCGCTTTTCGTTGTGGCTTGAGCCGCGCCTTCAGGCGGCGATGACCTGACCGTTCTCGACGCGCACCGGGGCCGGGGTCAGCACCGATTTGCCCGCCGGTCCGCCCACGCACGCGCCGGTCTCCAGATCAAAGCTGGCGCCATGGAACGGGCAAACGATGAAACGGCCCTCGCTCACGAGAGTTCGCCCCGATGGAAGGCAGAGCGGGCGGCCCTGATGGGGGCAGACATTCACATAGGCGCGCACGGTATCTCCTGAGCGCACGATCAGGATCGGGACGGCGTCATAATCGGCGGGCGCGCCACCGGGATCGGGGATGGCGTCCAGCGCCTTGAGCACTGTGCCCGGCGCGGGCAGCGTCACACTCACGCCAGCGACCTCACGTCAGGCCCTCGGGCGCTTTCAGCGTCCATTTGAACGGCATCCACACCACGTCGGCGAACAGATCCGCTCTGGCGTAGGGGTCGTCTTTCAGGATGGCGCGCAGCTGCTCGCCGTCCTCGGCTTCCACGATCAGCAGCGAGCCGGCGGGCTGGCCTTCGCCGTCCAGCAGTGGCCCACCCATTTTCACCGGCGAATGCGCGGCGCCCGCCCAGGCCAGATGGGCCGCGCGATGCTCCAGGCGCACGCTCAGCGCGCCAGCTCGATCTGTGCAGGTGACGGCGAACAGCATGGCCAGACCCTCCGTACGGGAACCGATGCCCGCTTGGTTACCGCGCCCGGCTACGCTCTGCCAAGCCCGGGCTGCGGCGGACGCTGGGCAGGGCGCGGCGCCGGCGCTAGCACTCGCGTCCATGACGCTTGCCTCGCTCGCCGCCTTCGCCGGCGCCATCCTCATCCTGTTCTTCACACCGGGGCCGGGCAATCTGGCCATGGTGGCGCGCACGCTGGACGCGGGGTCCGTGCATGGCTGGGTCTATGGCGCGGGCATTATCACCGGCGACATTATCTGGCTGACCGTGGCGGTGTTCGGGCTGGCTGCCGCCGCGGAACTGGCGTCGGGACAGCCCGCCCTGTTTCTGGCGGCGCGCCTGATCGGGGCGGCGATCCTCATCTGGTTCGCCTGGGGGGCCTTGCGCGGATTTCTCAAACCCAAGCCTGCCGGCGCGACCCTGCCGCGCGTGACCGGGGCGGGGCTTGCCGCAACGTATGTGGCGGGCGTGGCCATGCCCATGACCAACCCCAAGCCCATCGTTTTCTATCTGTCTCTGCTGCCAGCCTTTTTCGACCTCAGCCTTGTGGATGCCGTCAGCTATGGCGCCATGGTGGCGATCATGCTGGCCATGTATGCCCTCACGGCGGCGGTGCATGTGGGACTGGCCGAACGGGCGCGCGGCTGGATGGCCTCGCGCGGGGTGAAGCGCTGGGCGGATCTGGTCACGGCGGTGATCCTGGCGGGTGTGGCGGTGCTGCTTCTGGCGGGCTGAAGCCCTCGCGTGCGTGCGCGCGCAAAACCGGTTACCAAAGCGTAGCAAAAGCCTTTAAAAGAAGACCATGTCAGAAAACACGAATCAGGAATACGGCGCAGACTCCATCAAGGTCCTCAAGGGCCTCGACGCGGTGCGCAAACGGCCCGGCATGTATATCGGGGATACCGATGACGGTTCGGGCCTGCATCACATGGTCTATGAGGTGGTGGACAACGCCATCGACGAGGCCCTGGCCGGTCATTGCAGCCAGATCGTTGTGACGCTTCACGCCGACGGCTCGGCCAGCGTCACCGATGACGGGCGCGGCGTGCCGACCCAGATCCACACCGGCGAGGGTGTGTCGGCCGCGCAGGTCATCATGACCCAGCTGCACGCGGGCGGTAAGTTCGACCAGAATTCCTACAAGGTGTCCGGCGGCCTGCACGGCGTGGGCGTCTCGGTGGTCAACGCCCTGTCCGACTGGCTGGACCTGACCATCTGGCGCGAGGGCAAGGAGCACTTCATGCGCTTCCGGCTGGGCGAGCCGGAAAATGGCCAGGACTTGCAGGTCGTGGGCGACGCCAATGGCCGCAAGGGCACGTCCGTGCGCTTTCTGCCCAGCGAGGCGACCTTCTCCGAGATCGTGTTCGACCGTGCCCGCCTGCATCACCGCCTGCGCGAGCTGGCGTTCCTCAATTCCGGCGTACGCATCCTGCTGCGTGACGAGCGCGAGGCCGAGCCGGTCGAGGAAGTGCTGCAATATGATGGCGGCGTGGCCGCTTTCGTGAAGCATCTCGATCGCAACCGCACGCCGCTCTTCCCCGAGCCGGTGCTGATCGCAGGCGAGCGTGACGGCGTCACCGTGGAAGCTGCGCTGCAGTGGAATGACGGCTATCACGAGACCATGCTGTGCTTCACCAACACCATCCCCCAGCGCGATGGCGGCACACACCTGGCTGGTTTCCGCGGCGCCCTGACCCGGGTGATCAACCAGTATGCCGCCACCTCCGGCGCGGCGACCAAAGCCAAGGTGGCGATCACCGGCGATGATGCGCGCGAAGGGCTGACCTGCGTGCTGTCTGTGAAAGTCCCCGACCCGAAATTCTCAAGCCAGACCAAGGACAAGCTGGTCTCCAGCGAAGTGCGCCCCGCCGTTGAGGGCGCGGTGTTCGACACGCTGTCGGAATGGCTCGAAGAGCATCCGGGCGAGGCCAAGGCCATTGTCGCCAAGGTGGTCGAGGCCGCCGCCGCCCGCGAAGCGGCGCGCAAGGCGCGCGAGCTGACAAGGCGCAAGAGCGCGCTCGACATCTCCTCCCTGCCCGGCAAGCTCGCCGATTGTCAGGAAAAGGACCCGGCCAAGTCCGAACTGTTCATCGTGGAGGGTGATTCGGCCGGCGGCTCGGCCAAGCAGGGCCGCAATCGCGAGAACCAGGCCGTGCTGCCCCTGCGCGGCAAAATCCTCAACGTGGAGCGCGCCCGCTTTGACAAGATGCTGGGCTCGGACCAGGTCGGCACGCTGATCACGGCGCTGGGCGCGGGCATTGGCCGCGACCAGCTCGATCTGGACAAGCTGCGCTACCACAAGGTCGTGATCATGACCGACGCCGACGTGGACGGCGCGCATATCCGCACGCTGCTTCTGACCTTCTTCTACCGCCAGATGCCCGAGCTCATCGAGCGCGGCCATCTCTATATCGCCCAGCCGCCGCTCTACAAGGTCGCGCGGGGCAAGTCGGAACGCTACCTCACCGACCAGGCCGAAATGGACGCCTTCCTGATCGAGGAAGGCGCGCAGGACGCCGTGCTCGCGTTCGCCAGCGGCGAAAGCATCACCGGCGCCGATCTCGCCGCCCGGGTGAAAGCCGCCCGCGGCGTGCTCCTGTCGCTGGAGCGTCTGGCCGCGCGCGCGCCCATTTTCGCGCTGGAAGCCGCCGCCCTGTCCGGCGCCCTGTCCACCGAAGCCGAGCCCGACGCCATCGACCGGGCGGCCCGCCGCCTGGCGGCCATGGCCGATGAGGGCGAGGATGGCTGGACCGGCCGGCGCGCGCCCGAAGGCGCCATCGTGTTTGAACGCGAAGTGCGCGGCGTCACCGAGACGCTGATCCTCGATGACCGGGTGCTGGCCAGCCCCGACGCACGGCGCCTGGCCGAGCGGGCGGCGGCGGTGGCCGAGGACTATGACGGCCCGGCCGTGTTCCGCCAGCGCGGCAATGAAACCATCATCCACTCCCCCGCCCAACTGGTCCACGCGGTCCAGGCCTCGGGCGCCAAGGGGCTGAAAATCCAGCGCTACAAGGGTCTGGGCGAGATGAATCCCGGCCAGCTGTGGGAAACCACGCTGGACCCGGATGCGCGCTCCTTCCTCCAGGTCACCATCGAGGAAGCCGACACCGCCGACGAGCTGTTCTCCAAGCTCATGGGCGACGTGGTCGAACCCCGCCGCGACTTCATCCAGGAGTTTGCGCTGGAAGCGGAGGTGGATGCTTAGGGGGGGGCTTTCCTGCCAAGCTGGCAGGTTGGGACGCCTTGCACCTCAGCTGCTTTCCCGGACGGCGTAGCCGATCCGGGATCCATCTCTGATCATCTCCACCGCTGCGCGGGCTGATGGGATTGGTGGATGGGTCCCGGCGCTCCCTGCGGTCGGCCGGGAAGGCAGGATCGGTTTCCTTTCCCTGGATGGAGGCAGGATAATCACCCCCTACCCCCCCATCGCCGCCAACACCGCCCGCGCCAGCGCGTCCAGGTTCTCCCCATCCAGCCTCTGCGCCTCGAACCGCCCGCGCACATGGGGCTCGAACCGTTCGCGCTGGCGGGCGTAGCGCGGGTCGTAGTGCTCTTCCATCAGACTGGCGGCGAGGGCTTCCAGCGCGCCGTCTGCGGCGAGGGTGCGCCATTCACTGATCAGCGCCTTGGCGTGGAAGGGTTGCAGGCGGGAGATGAGATCGTCGAGCCGCGCGGGATCATCGGCGATATCGCCATAGGCGCGGGCGAGATAGGCGGCGCGGGCCTCCAGCGGGGCGCTGATGACGAGGCGCGGCGCATCGGCCATGGCGCTCCACAGGGCGGGGGGCAGGATGCGCGCGCCGATCTTGCTGGATTCGGCTTCCACCAGCACGGGCCGGGCCGGGTCCAGCGCGTCGATGGCGGCGGCGAGCGCGCTTTCAAAGGCTTTCTGGCTCGGCTGGGGCGCGGTGAGGGCGCCGAACAGCGAGCCGCGATGATGGGCGAGGCCCTCCAGATCAATCACCTGCCCGCCCAGCGCCCGCACCCGATCCAGCACCGCTGTCTTGGCCGCGCCGGTATCGCCGTCGATGAGGATCAGCGGCGCCGGGAAGGGCGCGTCATAGACGCGCTGGCGGACGGCGCGGCGATAGCGCTGATACCCGCCGTCGAGCACGCTGACCCGCCAGCCGATCTCCGACAATATGGTCGCGAAGGCGCGCGAGCGCTGGCCGCCGCGCCAGCAATAGACCAGCGGGCGCCAGCCGCCGGGACGGTATGACAACACGTTTTCGATATGGTCCGCCGTATTGCGCGCCACCAGCGCCGCGCCGATCTTGCGCGCCAGGAACGGGTCTTCCTGCACATAAATCGTGCCCACCCGAGCCCGCTCGGCATCGTCCAGCACCGGCAGGCTCAGCGCGCCGGGCATGTGATCTTCGGCAAACTCGCCCGGCGAGCGCACATCGATGATCTCGTCGCAGCCCAGCGCCTTGAACTCGCCGAGGGTCTCCGGCGCCACGCGCGTCACTGGCGTGCATCCAGGATCGCGGCCTGAACGTCCAGCGCCTGGACCGTCTCGCGCACATCATGGACGCGTACCATGGCCACCCCGGCGCGCGCCGCGTGCAGCGCCACCGCCAGCGATCCGCCCAGCCGGTCGGCGGGTTCGGTCGCAGTCGGATCAATGCCGGCGATGAAGCGCTTGCGCGAGGCGCCCACCAGGATGGGCAAGCCCAGCCCGGCGAAATGCTCCAGCGCGCCCAAGAGCGCCAGATTATGCGCCAGCGTCTTGCCGAACCCGATGCCGGGATCGAGCAGGATATGCTCGCGCGCCACGCCGGCCGCCATGGCCGCGCCTGCGCGCTGGCCCAGAAACCGCGCCACATCGGTGACCACATCGTCATAGCGCGGCGCATCCTGCATGGTGCGCGGTTCGCCCTGCATGTGCATGAGGCAGACCGGGCGCCCGAGGCCCGCCGCCATCTCCAGCGCACCGTCCGTGCGAAGCGCGCTGACATCATTCCACAGGGAGGCGCCCGCTCCGATGGCCGCGCCGGCTACGCCGGGCTTGATGGTGTCGATGGAGATCAGGGCGCCCGGCCGCGCGGCGCGGACCGCCTCGATGACGGGCAGGACCCGGTCCATCTCCTCGGTCTCGCTGACGGGCTGCGCGCCGGGCCGTGTGCTCTCGCCGCCAATATCCAGCCAGTCGGCGCCCTGATCCATGAGGGTGAGGGCGTGCTCGCACGCCGCATCCGGGCCCGCAAAGCGCCCGCCATCGGAAAAGCTGTCCGGCGTCACATTGACCACGCCCATCACCAGAGGGCGGGCGGGGGA
Source organism: Hyphomonadaceae bacterium ML37 (assembly GCA_027627685.1). Classification (NCBI taxonomy): domain Bacteria; kingdom Pseudomonadati; phylum Pseudomonadota; class Alphaproteobacteria; order Hyphomonadales; family Hyphomonadaceae; species Hyphomonadaceae bacterium ML37. The sequence continues at coordinate 2,994,153 of CP091241.1, read as the reverse complement.
GCGGGGGGCGAAGGGGGTGATCATGGGTGCGTTTGAAGCGCGATCAGGGCTGTGTGGCAATGAAAAAGGCCCGCGCCGTGCGGGGCGCGGGCCTTGTGCGTTGGACGTCGCCGCGCCTCAGGCGAGGCCGGGCTTGGGTCCCAGACCGCCGGGGGCGGCGACATCGTCCTCGTCATCGGCGACTTCCGGCACCGCGCCCGAGGGCGGCTCGCTGGCGTCGGTTTTGGGCGGCACGGTCGTGTCGCGCACCGGCGGCTCGCCCTTGAGCAGATTGGTGATCTCCGCCCCGGTCAGGGTTTCGTATTCCAGAAGGCCCTGGGCCAGGCGCTCCCAGTCCTCGCGCTTGTCTTCCAGGATCTGCACCGCACGGACATAGGCGTCTTCGATGAGGCGCTTGACCTCTTCCTCGATCACCCGCTTGGTTTCGGCAGACACCGAGAAGCCGCCCGTGTGGCCGGTATAGCCTTCATGGGCTTCGGAATAGTCGATATTGCCGATCTTCTCCGACATGCCCCAGCGCAGCACCATGGCGCGGGCCAGAGCGCTCGCCTGCTGGATATCGCCCGCCGGCCCGTTGGAGACGTGTTCTGCGCCGTATTTCAGAACCTCGGCGGCCTTGCCGGCCATGGTCATGGCCAGCTTCTGCTCGCACTCGTCCTTGTGCCAGTTGAGCCGGTCCATTTCAGGCAGGGACACCACCATGCCCAGCGCGCCGCCGCGCGGGATGATCGTGGCCTTGTAGACAGGATCGCACAGCGGCAGATTCAGGCCGACTATGGCGTGGCCGGCCTCGTGATAGGCGGTCTTTTCCTTCTGGTCGTCGGTGAGCACCATGGAGCGGCGCTCAGGGCCCATCATGACCTTGTCCTTGGCGTCTTCCAGCTCGGCCATGCCCACGACGCGCTTGTTGCGCCGGGCCGCCAGCAGGGCGGCTTCGTTGACCAGATTGGCCAGATCCGCGCCGGAAAAGCCCGGCGTGCCGCGCGCAATGGTCTTGGCGTCCACATCGGCGGCCAGCGGCACTTCGCGCATGTGCACTTTCAGGATTTTCTCCCGGCCCGTCACGTCCGGGTTGGGCACGTGGACCTGGCGGTCGAAACGGCCCGGGCGCAGCAGCGCCTTGTCCAGCACGTCGGCCCGGTTGGTCGCGGCGATGATGATGATGCCTTCATTGGCCTCGAACCCGTCCATCTCCACCAGAAGCTGGTTGAGGGTCTGTTCGCGCTCGTCGTTGCCGCCGCCCATGCCGCCGCCACGCGACCGGCCCACAGCGTCGATCTCGTCGATGAAGATGATGCACGGAGCGTTCTTCTTGGCCTGCTCGAACATGTCGCGCACGCGGCTCGCGCCGACGCCGACAAACATCTCCACAAAGTCCGAGCCTGAAATGCTGAAGAACGGCACGCCAGCCTCGCCCGCGACGGCGCGCGCGATCAGCGTCTTGCCGGTGCCCGGAGGGCCGACCAGCAAAGCGCCCTTGGGAATCTTGCCGCCCAGGCGCTGGAATTTCGAGGGGTCCTTGAGGAATTCCACGACTTCGCGCAGTTCTTCCTTGGCTTCGTCCACGCCGGCCACATCGTCAAACGTGACCCGGCCGGATTTCTCGGTCAGCAGCTTGGCCTTGGATTTGCCGAACCCCATGGCGCCGCGGCCGCCGCCCTGCATCTGGCGCATGAAGAAAATCCACACCGCGATCAGAAGCAGCATCGGGAACCAGCCCAGGATCAGGCCCCAGAAGCCCATGCCGCCGTCACTGGCCGAGCGCGCGGTGATCTCCACATTGGAGGCTCGCAACGCATCGGACACCCGCGCATCGCCCGGGATCACTGTCCGGAACTCGCCGCCATTGGTGGTCTCGCCATTGATCACATCGCCCTGAATGGTCACGGACTGGATCTGGCCGGCTTCAACCTGATCCAGGAAATCGGAATAATTGACCTCGGTAGCGGCAGGCTCGCGCGCCGGGCCCTGCAGCATATTGAACAGAGCCAGAAGCAGGATGAGCAGAACCGCCCAGACGAGAATATTGCGCATGTTCATGACGTTGCTTGTGTCCTTCGCGCGTCGTGTCCGCCAGTCGAGCCGGCTCGGACAGGCTCGGCGGCGAACCGCCTTAAGCTTCAGATATGGGTCTGCACAGGCCCGATCTCCAGTGCGGCGTCTGCGCGCGCCTGTGCGTCTCTTGCATCAAACCACGCCGGGAGCGCGGGCGGAAGCGTCAGACTGCGCTCCCGTTCGCGTAGCAGCCATCGTCCCACGCCCTCAGCGCCCGCCAGAACCGGGCCTGCGGCGGTCTCGGTCAGGATCAATCCCGGGCGCAGAACGCCCGGCGCCGCCGCTTCGCCAAGCCCGGGCCGGCGCGCGCCCAGAAGCTCCAGGCGGATGGGACAGGCCGCTGTCACCTCGTACCGGCCGTCGAACACACCTGTCTCGCCGGGCGCAAGCTGCAGGGGCGCGACACGGGGCGCGCCGTCCGCCCGTCCCGCCGCGCCGGGGTCGCGGCCCATGACGCCCGACGGCGTGAGATGGACGCCTGCCCCGGTCATGGCGCGCTGATTGTCCAGCGCCGCCAGAAAGCGCCGCACCAGTTCCGGTCCGGGCTCCGCCGCGGCGCCGGACACAGCCGTCAGGATGGCCGACACGGCGCGCAGGCGCACAGCGGCGTCCCCGTCTGACAGTGCGCCGGGAGACATCCGGACGCCGCCCCATGGGGTGTCCTCGCAGGCCCGGTCAATCAGGGACGCCGCAGCGGCCCCTCTCTGCGCCGCCAGCGCGAGCGCCGCTTCGCCGACGTCCAGCAGGGCGACCTCTTCTGCTGGGCTGAGCGGGGACTGGCGCACCCTTACCCGCTCATGGCGGCGGTCGGCGTTGGAGGGGTCCTCGATCCAGTCCGCCTTCAGCCGCTGCAGCGCCGTGCGCAAGCCGCTGCGGCGCAGCGCCAGCAGCGGCCGCACGATCGTCAGGTCCCGTCCCTCCGGCCACACCGGCGAGGCGCTGACCGGTCCCATGGCGGCGAGGGTGCGCCCGCCGCCATCGCGCGCCGCGCGCATGCGCAAGGTCTCGATCCGGTCGTCGAGCGTATGGCCCAGGCACAGGACGCGCGCGCCCAGGCGCCGGCAGGCCAGCGCCATCAGCCGGTGACGGGCCATGCGGGCTGCACCCTGACCCGGCCGGGGTGCATCCCAGACGAGAATATGGGGGGTCGCGCCGAGCGCCTGTGCGCGCCGGGCGGCAAGCCCGGCCTCGGCGGCGCTGTCCGGGCGCAGGCGGTGATCGACGATGAGGGCGTGCAGGATGGCATCCGGCCACGCCGCCCGAAGGGCAATCAGCAGCGCGGTGGAATCCCCGCCTCCGGAAAATCCCGCCGCCAGGACAAGCCCGTCCCGGCCCCCGGCCTTGCGCTGAGCATAGCTCGTCACCGGCCTGTCAGCCCCTTGCGGTCAGCAGCCGGTGCGCGACCGTTCCCGCTCGGCGCGGCGGCGCGCATCCTCGCTGGCGTCGGGATACTCGCGCGCGAACGAGCCCAGAAGCTGGCAGGCGCGGCCGGTCTGGCCCAGACCGGCGAAAGAGGCGGCCAGCCGCACCAGCGCATCCGGCGCGCGTTCGCCGCGCTGGTCGGCGCGCAGCGAGGCGATATAGGCGTCGGCGGCGTCCTGCAGATCGCCGTTCACGAAATGGGTTTCACCCAGCCAGTACCAGGCTTCGCTGGCGCGCGGATGGTCGCCGTGCTGGTTGGTGAAGGCCTGGAACCCGTCGCGGGCGCCGGCGAAGTCGCCGTCCAGCAGCCGGGTGCGGGCGCGGGCGAAGACCTGATCCGGGTCGCCCGCGGACCGGGGCGCGGCAGCTTCACCGGCGAGAGAGTTCTGCTCCGGCAGACGCAGCGGCTGGACGGTTTCGGCCCGCACATCGCCGAACGGATCGTCCGGATCAATCTCGTCAGCGCCGAGCACCCCGGCCTCATCGGCGGGCATCGGCGCCGGGGCGCGCTGAAGCTCTTCCAGTGTCTGGCGCAGCTGGCGATTTTCATAGTTGAGCCGCTCGATTTCGCCGGTCAGCACGCGCTGTTCGCGCTCCAGTGCGTCGAGACGCGATAACAACCTCTCCGCCAGCGGATCGCCCGCTTCCGCGCCGGTTTCAAGCTGGGCCAGGCGCGCCTCGAGATTATCGAGCCGCATTTGCAATTCGCGCCGGCTCTGGGCCTCCGCAGGCGCGGCGAGCGCAATGGACAGGAGCACAAAGAGGGCAGGCAGGGCGGCGCGCAGCATGGCGGTCTCCGAATTCGGCAGGGCGGCAGGCGGTCAGGCGCGACAGTGTCCGCGCTGGCGCGGCGAAATCAAGGCGCCGCCGGATCCCGGACAGCACAGCGCCCGCAAGCGGTCGCTTGCGGGCGCGTTGCAGGCGTCGAAAACCGGTGCGGAGCTTAGGAAACCGCGCCGGCCTGGATCACCGTGGTGGCGTTCCGGTTGACCGACCAGCACTGTTCGGTGGACTGGCGGCAGGTCGGCCGCTCCTTGCCATACGAGACGGTCTGGATGCGCGACGGGTCCACGCCCTGGGCGACCAGGAAGTCGCGCGCGGCGTTGGCCCGGCGGGCGCCGAGGGCCAGGTTGTATTCACGCGTGCCGCGCTCGTCGGCATTGCCGGCGATCAGGACGCGGGTGTTCGGGTAGCTGGCCAGCCACGCGGCCTGGCGGCGAAGCGTTTCGCGCGCTTCATTGGTCAGGTCGTGACGGTCATAGCCGTAGAAAACCCGGTCGCCCGCGGTCGCCTCGAAGTGAGCGGTGCTGCCCGGCGTCGGGCCGTCCGGCTCGACGTCGCGGGTGTCAGGCGTGACAATGTCCCGCTCGACCGGGCGCGGGTCGGGGTCGGGTTCAGGACGGCTGGCGCAAGCCGAGGCCAGAAGGCCAAGGGCGGCGACGGCGGCGAAGGTGAGGCGTATCATGTTTGTTATCCCTCTCGAAGCCTGCAGGCCGAGGCAGCAAGGCGCGCGCTTGTATCCGAAATCCGGGCCTGCGCGCAATTCCCCTCGACAACGCCCAAGCCCAAAAACAGTTGCATGCAAACCCTATTCGATCAAGGGCGACCAGGCCGGATCGGACGCCGCGCCCTGGGTGGGCAGGCGGCGCAGGTTGAAGCCGGCCAGATCCACGCTCCAGATGGAATATTGCGTGCCGTCGCGGTCGAAATCGCCCCGGGTGAAAGCCAGAATGCGTCCATTGGGCGCCCAGGTCGGGCTGTCCACGAAATAGCCCTCATAAAGGATGCGTTCGCCGCCAGAGCCATCGGCCCGCACCACGCCCAGCGCGAAGCGCCCGCCCGATTGCTGGCGCACGAAGGCGACCAGATCGCCGCGCGGCGACCAGGCCGGAGCGTAATACTGGCCTTCGCCAAACGTGATCCGGCGCACATTCGCGCCATCGGCGTCCATGACATAGAGCTGGGAGCGGCCAGAGCGGTTGGAGGAGAACACGATCTGCGTACCGTCCGGAGCGGGCGAGGGCGAGACATCGTCGGCGGGGTGGCTGGTGATCTGGCGCAGGATGCGGCTGCGCAGGTCATAGCGGAAGATATGGTGCGAGCCATGACGCTCGGCCGCCACCAGCAACGAGCGCCCGTCCGGCGCGAAGCGCGGCGCCAGGGATTGGCCCCCGGCGCTGATCGACGGCCCGCCGCCTTCAAACAGGGATTCGCGCCGGCCCGTCGCCAGATCGTAGAGATAGCTCATATTGCGCCCGTCTTCGCGCTGGGCGACGAAGGTGATCTGCTGGGCGCCGGGCGAGTAATTGGGCAAAAGCGCCATGAAGGAGCGGTCGGTCAGAAGCGACGGATTGGCCCCGTCCTGATCCATCACCGCCAGCCGGCGCAGGGTCTGGCCGTCCGAGCCGGTGGATTCGGCGACATAGACGATGCGCGAGTCAAAATAGCCCTGCTCGCCGGTCAGGCGCTCATAGACCGCGTCGGAGACCTTGTGCGCAATGCGCCGCCAGTTGTCCGGCGTGGTGGCGAATTGAAGCCCCAGTAATTGCTGCTCGGTGGCGGTGTCCCACAGGCGGAAGGCGATCTGCATGCGGTCTTCACCGTCAATGGTGACGCGCCCGGTGAGCAGGGCCTGGGCGTTGATCACCCGCCAGTCGCCAAAGCGCGGGCGCAGATCGATGTTTTCGATGGTCTCGATGAAGGCGTCTGAATCCACCGGCGTGAACAGGCCCGTATTGCCCAGATTATTATTGATCACCCGCGCGATCTGCGCGCCGGCGTCCGCCGCCCGCCCGTCTGCGCCGATGAAGTCAGGGATCGCCACCGGCATGGGATCGAGGTGGCCGTCCGTGACATCCACCCGCAGCGGGCCCTGGGCGAAGGCGGGTGCACCCAGCAAGGCGAGGGCGGCCAGCAGGGCCGCGAAGCGGGCAAGGAGGGCGATGATCATGAGGCGGCTCCGGACTTGAGGACGGGGAAGCATGCGCTATCGGATACCCTGGGTGTCAACATTGACTTCAAGAAGGCGCCACTGCGAATAGGCTTCAGGCGGCAGGCGATAGGGCTGGCAATCGATAACGGCGCGCACGGCGCGCTCGCCGGCCACCCGCAGGAACGGGTTGGACGAGTTCATTACGCGCGATTCATCGCGCAGGCGCGGCGGGCTCGACAGGGACCCGTCGCGCTCCAGGCGCAGCTCCACCACCACGCGCAGATCCATGTTGGACGGCGCATCGGCATTGGAGCGGGTGCAGCGTGCAATCTGGCTGCGCAGCATGTCCTGCAAAGTGGCGGTCATGGCCGTGCCCTCGCCGGCGCCGCGCCGGGTCTCGCCCTCCTCGGCAGCGCCCGCCCGGCTCTCCTGGCGTGAACGGTCCACAAGGCGCGACAGATCATCCAGATCCAGCCCCCGCTCGGGCTCGGGGTCAGGCTGGCGCGCAGGCGGCTGCACGGGCTCCGGTTCAGGTTCCGGCTCCGGCTCTGGCTGAACAGGCTCGGGTTCAGGCTCCGGCTCCGGCTCGGGCGGCAGCGGCACGGGTTCGGACTGGGTTTCCGGTTCAGGTTGCGCCTCCGGCTCCGGCGCGACCGGTTCGGGTTCCGGCTCCGGTTCAGGCAGGACCGGCTCGGGCTCGGGGCGCGCAGCGCGCACATTGGTCACATCGGCCAGCGTCACCAGCTCGACGGGCAGGATCACCGAGTCCGAGGCATAGCGCGCCGCTTGCGGAAAATAGATGAAGCCCGTCGCCACCAGGGCCACGTGAAGCAAGGCCGACACGATGAATCCGAGGGCCTGGCGCATGGTGCGCTCCTAGTCGCGGACCGGGTCTGTGACGAGCCCGATATTCGGGTAGCCGGACGCCGACACCCGGGCCATCACCCGCACCACCTCGCCATAGGCCACGCCCTGATCGGCGCGGATATAAACGCGCGTCTGCGCGCCCGCGCCCGCGATCGCCCGGAGACGCGGGCCGAGCTCGTCATAGCTCACCGCAGTCTCCATCAGGAAAATCGTGCCGTCGGGCTGGATGGTGATGGTCAGCGGCTCTTCCGACGTGGTCATAGCGCGTGCTTCGGTGTCGGGCAGGTCCACCTCGATGCCCACGGTGAGTAGCGGCGCCGAGATCATGAACACGATCAGCAGCACCAGCATCACGTCCACGAACGGCGTGACGTTGATCTCTGCGTTCGGCTTCCAGCGCCGCCGCCCGGCGCCGGAGCGCCCGCCTGAGTCCATACGCGCGCCCATGCTCTAGCCCTCCCGGCTGGCGAGCGCGGTCAGATCGTCGACAAAGCCTTCGAGCCTGGCGGCGTACTTGCCCAGATTGGAGCTCAGCGCGTTGAAGAAGATCACCGCCGGGATCGCCGCAATCAGGCCGAGCGCTGTAGCGAACAGCGCCTCGGCGATGCCGGGCGCCACCACGGCCAGCGAAGTATTCTCGGCCGTCGCGATCGCGCGGAAGGCGTTCATGATGCCCCACACCGTGCCGAACAGACCGATGAACGGCGCTGACGACCCGATGGAGGCCAGAATGCCCAGGCCCTTTTCCATCCTGGACAATTCGCGGTTAGCTTCCGCCCCGCCGCTCTTGGCCACCGAGAAGCCGTCCCAGTCGCGCAAGGCCGCCGCCAGCACCCGGCCGAACGGCTCCTTGGGATCGCGGGCATAGCGCTTGGCCAGATCATCCAGCGACGCGCCGGACCAGAAATCGTTCTCGAACTTGACCGCGCGGCCGTGGGCGCGATTGAGCTCCATGGCCTTTTCAATGGCGATGGCCCAGGACCAGATCGACATGAAGACCAGAATGCCCATCACGATTTTCACGATGATGTCGGCGCGCATGAACAGGTAGAGAATGGTGAGCTCGCCCTGCGGGCTGGCCAGTTCGACGGCGACGCTTTCCATGATGATCGACCAGACCCCTGTTTGGCGCGCCGGACGCGGCGCGTATTGGCGATGGCGGCGGCGCCCCCCGGCGGCGCCGTCAAGCTGTGTAACCGCGTGCAAGCCGCGCGCCAAGCTGCAGGCTTGCGATTGGCCCGCATGAACGCGTCTGAATGCGGCGATTTAAGGGAAAAAGGCTTAACGCTGCTGCGCTTGGGCGCGGGCTCAGGCGCCTAGCGGCGTGCCGATCAGCCGCGCCAGTGAATCCCGTGTGGCGGCGGGCAGGCGCTTTGGCCGTCCGGCGAGATCGATGCAGGCGGCTTCGACCTGCGCGGTGATGAGGACGGCGCCCTCTTTGAGGATGCGCTGGGAGACCGCCAGCCGGGCGCCGCGGGCTTCAGTGAACCGGGTCTCCACCACCAGCGCGTCATCGATGCGCGCCGGGGCGATATAGTCCACGGTGATGCGCCGCACCGCGAAACCCAGCGGCGTGTCCAGCTCCAGAAGATCGCTATGGGACACCCCGGCGGTGCGCAGGGCGTCGGTGCGGCCGCGCTCCAGAAATTTGAGATAATTGGCGTAATACACCACGCCGGTAAAATCCGTGTCCTCGTAATAGACCCGAACCGGCAGGCGGTGCGCGCCCTCGCGCCACTGGCCGGCGTCCGGGGTCACGGCGCGTCTCCAAACAGATCAGGCCCGGTACGCGGCGGCTCCAGCCCCAGATGGCGCCAGGCGCGTGCGGCGGCGACCCGGCCTCTGGGTGTGCGCTGGATGAAGCCCTGCTGGATCAGGAAGGGTTCGACCACATCCTCCAGCGCATCGCGCGCCTCGGCGCAGGCGGCGGCCAGCGTCTCCACGCCCGCCGGTCCGCCTGCAAAGCTCTCGATCAGCACCCGCAAATAGCGCCGGTCCAGGCTGTCGAGGCCCAGCACATCCACTTCCAGACGCGCCAGCGCCGCGTCGGCCACAGCGCGGTCGATGACCGGTGATCCATCGGATTCGGCAAAGTCACGCACCCGGCGCAGCAGCCGGCCCGCCACGCGCGGCGTGCCGCGCGCGCGCCGGGCGATCTCCATGGCGCCGTCCTGGGTCATGGCCGCGCCCAGCTTGCCGGCGCCGCGCGCCACGATATGGGCGAGCTCTGCGGCGTCATAAAACTCCAGCCGCACCGGCACGCCGAACCGGTCGCGCAGGGGCGTGGCCAAGAGGCCGGCCCGCGTGGTGGCGCCGATCAGGGTGAAGGGCGGCAGGTCGATGCGCACCGTGCGCGCGCTGGGTCCCTCGCCGATCACCAGATCCAGCGCGAAATCCTCCATGGCCGGGTAGAGAATTTCCTCCACAATGGGCTGCAGGCGGTGGATCTCGTCGATGAACAGGACGTCGCGTGGCTCCAGATTGGTCAGGATGGCCGCCAGATCGCCGGCGCGCGCAATCACCGGCCCCGAGGTGGCGCGAAAACCCACGCCCAGCTCGCGCGCGACGATCTGGGCCAGCGTGGTCTTGCCCAGACCCGGCGGGCCGGACAGGAGCACATGGTCCAGCGCCTCGCCGCGCCGGCCGGCGGCGTCGACAAACACTTTGAGATTCGAAATCGCCGCCGTCTGGCCCACGAAATCGCCAAATGACAAAGGCCGCAACGCCTTGTCCCGCCCGTCCCCGGCCTGATCCTCGGGCGAGATGATGCGGTCGGGTTCGCTCATCGCGCCAGCTCCTTCAGAGCAGCTTTGATCAGCGCCCCTTCGCCGGCCTCATCGCCCAGATCGCGCAGGGCCTGGGCGGCGGCGCGGCGGGCGTCGCTTTCGCCATAGCCCAGATTGATCAGGGCCGAGACCGCCGCTTCGCGCGCGGCGCTGGCGGCGGGGGCGGCGGGCGCGGACGGCGCGGTTGAACCGGCAGACGCCGCCAGCGCCGCGCCCCCGCCCAGCGTACGGCCCGCCGGGGGCGCCTTGTCTTTCAGCTCCGCCGCGATGCGCTGGGCGAGCTTGGGGCCGACGCCCTTGGCGCGGGAGAACGCCGAGGTGTCGCCCAGCGCCGCGGCGCTTTCAATCTCGCCCGGCGCAATCGCGTCGAGGATGGCCAGCGCATGGCGCGCGCCCACGCCCTGCACCGATTGCAATCGCACGAACCAGGCCCGCTCGGCATCGGTGAGGAAGGCGAAGAGTTTCAGCGCGTCTTCGCGCACATAGGTCTCCACATGCACGCTCACCGCCGCGCCGGGGCTGAGACGCGAAAGCGTCCGCGCTCCGGCATGGATGAGATAGCCCACCCCGGCCACATCGATGACGGCCTCTTCCTCGCCGACCGCGTCCACCATGCCTTTGAGCTTGCCGATCATGACGCTGCCCTTGCTGAAACCATCCCGGCCGAGCGCCGGTGATGGGCATGACAGATCGCGACGGCCAGCGCGTCGGCGGCGTCGGCTTCGGCTTTGGCGCCGGGCAGGATGATCGACACCATGGCCGCCACCTGGGCCTTGTCCGCCGCGCCGGTGCCCACCACCGCCTTCTTGACCAGGCGCGGCGCGTATTCGGCCACGGTCAGTCCGGCCCGCGCGGGCGCCAGCATGGCCGCGGCGCGCGCTTGCCCGAGTTTCAGGGCGCTTGCCGGATTGACGTGGACGAACTGGTCCTCGACGGCGGCTTCATGGGGACCATGTTCGGCGATCAGGGCGTCCAGCGCGTCGTAGATGGCGCACAGCCGCTGCGCCATGGGCGCGCGCGACGGCGCGCGGATCACACCATAGGCCACAAGGGTCAGCCGCGACCCGGACTGATCAATCAGCCCCCAGCCCGTGGCGTTGAGACCGGGATCGACGCCGAGAATGCGAATCGCTGCGCTCATATCCACAGCATAGCCCGGCTTGTTCACTCCTGCGCGTGCGGTTTCAGACACCAGGGATGGAAGGCGCTCACCGGCAATTTTTTCACTCGCCAGACCGCAAACCGCGCCGTAAAGTCAGCATGTTGCAGCTTGGGGGGCCAGCATGGGAAAGTTCCGACCACTGACGCGGCGCTCGTTTCTGGCGCGCGTTGCCGGCGGCGGTGTTGCGCTCGGCGCAGCCGGACTGACCGGATGCGCCACGGGTCCCTATACGGGCGTCACCGATTCCGATCCCTTTGACGCTGTCGGCCATGGCCGGTCGGGCGGATACAGCGCCGCTCCCGGTTACGGTTCAAGCTGCACCGACGCCGATAGCGGGACGTATGCCGATCCGGGCGGTCAGGGCCGCCGCTGCGGACAGTATGCGCCGGGCTATACCGGCTTCACCGATAACGATAGCGGCGCCTATGCTGATCGCGCCAATTACGGTCACGGACGCGGCTCCGGCGGCGGACGGGCCTGTTCTGACGCTGATAGCGGGCGCTACGCCGATCCGGGCGGGCAGGGCGTGCGCTGCGGCGGGTATGAGCCGGGCTATACCGGCATCACCGATAATGACAGCGGGTCCTATGCCGACCGCGCCAATTATGGCCGGGGCGGATCGCGGTCCTGTTCGGACTCTGATTCCGGCCCCTGGGCCGATCCGGGTGGTCAGGGGCGGCGCTGCTGATCATGGACGCCGCGTCCGGCCCGTTCGGGCTTGCCGGGTTGATCGCGCCGCAGGATGCGGCGGGTTTCCTTGATGCGATCTACGAGCAGCGCGCGCTGCACGTGCCCGGGCGCGATCCGGGCCGGTTCCGCGCCCTGATTTCCACCGCCGACATTGACCGCCGCCTGGCCGACGAGGTGTTTCGCGAGGGCGAGGCCTCCATGGCCCGCGCCGAGCCCAAGCTGGCTGAAAGCGCCTATATCAACCGCCAGGGCGTGCTGGACCGGGGGCAGGCCGCGCGTCTGTTCCAGCAGGGCGCGACCCTGATCCTGCCCCAGCTGCACACCCGCGTGCGCGCGCTGGCCGATCTGTGCCGGGCGCTCGAGGCGGATCTGTCCGCCCATGTGCAGACCAATATCTACCTCACCCCGCCCAACGCCCAGGGGTTCCAGACCCATTATGACAATCATTGCGTGTTCGTCCTCCAGGTGGAGGGCGAGAAACGCTGGCGGCTGTATGACTCGCCGGTGGGCGCGCCCTATCGCGGCGAACGCTTCACCCCGGGCCAGTATGCCGCCGGGGAGCCGAGCCGGGAGCTGATCCTGAAGCCCGGCGACGTGCTCTACGTGCCGCGCGGGCTGATGCATGACGCGGTGAATGAGGGCTCGGAGGGGCCGTCTTTGCACATCACCACCGGCGTGATCACCCGCACCTGGGCGGACTTCCTGCTCGAAGCGGTGTCGGAGGCTGCCCTGCGCCTGCCGGAATTGCGCCGCGCCTTGCCGCCAGGCTTTCACCGCGATGCTGATCCGAAGGCGTTTCACATCCGCTTTTCCAAGGCGCTGCGCCAGGTCGAGGCCGAGGCTGACATCGCCTCGGTGATCGCCCTGTTCGCCGATGAATTCGTAACCAGCCGCACGCCCGACACCAGCGGCGCCCTTGCCGGCGGCGCGGTCAAGGATTCGACGCAAGTGCGCCGGCGTCCGCTGATCGCGCTGCATCTGGCGGAAGACGACGGCCATATCGCGGTCACAGGACCCGGCGGGCCGGTGATGATTGATCTGGCCGCCGGTCCGGCGCTGGAGCGTTTTGTGGCGGGGGAGACTGTCAGCGCCGCCGATTTCGCCCTGCTGGGCGAGGACAAGGCCCGCGACGCCATCGCCCGTCTCCTCGCCTTCGGCCACGCGCAGCGGGTTTAGGTCTGTTCAATAAAAACAATGGCTTGAAGCGTCACAACCTCGCAAATCGAACATGAAATGTTAGATTTGCGAGGATAACAGCCCGGATCAGAACAGAATCGCCGTGGCGATGGAGAAGTAGACCAGTATGCCCATTACGTCGGCGATGGTGGCGATCAGCGGCGCGCTGGCGGTCGCCGGATCGACCTTCAGGCGGCTGAGCAAGAAGGGCAGGCTCATCCCGATCAGGCTGCCGACCAGCACCACGATCACCATAGAGATCGACACCACGAGCGCGATTCCCATGTCGCCGCGCGCATAGCCGATCGGCGCCACAGCCAGCGCCATGGTCCCGCCCAGCATGGCCGCCACCAGCAATTCGCGGCCCAGCAGCACGCCCCAGTCCTTCATCACGACGTCGCCCGTGGCCAGGGCGCGCACCATCAGCGTTGCGCCTTGCGCCCCGGCATTGCCGCCTGAACCGATGATCAGCGGCATGAAAATCACCAGCGTCACATAGGCGGCGATAGTGTCTTCAAACACCGCGATGCCGGCGCCGGAGAACAGATTGGCGAAAACCAGGATGACCAGCCAGACGATGCGCTTGCGGTAGAGGGTGAAGATCGGCGCATCGCGCACGCTTTCCCCGATGGCGCCGGCGGCGGCGAATTTGTGGAAGTCCTCGGTGGCCTCCGCCTCGACCACGTCGATCGCGTCGTCATGGGTGACGATGCCGACCAGCTCTCCGGACTCGTTGATGACCGGGATGGCCAGCACGTCATAGCGCGCGATCTTGCGGGCCACTTCCTCCTGAGGCTCTTCCAGACGCACCACCAGCGCGCCGCGCTCCATCAGGTCGGCGATCGGGGTGTCCGGCGAGGCGAGGATCAGCGCCTGAAGGCGCACCGAACCCAAAAGCTTGCGCTCGTCGTCCACCACATAGGCGCGGTAGATGGTTTCCTTGTCCGGCGCTTCCTTGCGCAGGGAATCGATGGCTTCGCCCGCCGTCAGTTCCAGACCCAGCGTGGCGTAGTCCGAGGTCATGATCGCGCCGGCCGTGCCCTCTTCGTGAGAGGCCAGGCGGCGGATATCTTCACGTTCGGCGCGCGCCAGCCCGGGCATCAGCGCCGCGCGCTGGTCTTCGGTCAGGCGGTTGTAAAGGTCGGCCCGGTCGTCGGAGTTCATCTCGCTGACGATTTCGACCAGCTTGGCGCGCTCCAGGATCAGCGCCAGCGCCTCCTGGGTGTCGCCATAGAGATAGCCGAATATCTCGGTCTGATGATCCAGCGTCTGGGCCATCAGAAGATCGCGCGCCTGTTCCGGCTCCAGCTCGTCCAGCAGCGCCGCCGCATCCACCGGGTGGGCGTCGGCCACGAAGGCGATCAGCGCTTCGGTGTCATTCAGGTCGAGGCCGTCCTCGGCCATGGCTTCGAGCACGCTCATGAGCGATCCGTGTTTGCTGCGGGCGGCGGTATGCGCTTATACCCGCTTGAGGGCCTCAGCCGCCACAGCCTGCGCTGTAATGGCGAAATGATCGTAAAGCGCCTCGGCCGGCGCCGACGCGCCAAAGCCGGTCATGCCGACAAATCCGCCCGCGCGTCCGATCAGCGCGTCCCAGCCCCAGCGTATCCCGGCCTCCACCGCCACGGCGGGCAGAGCCGGATCGACCACGCTGTCGCGATACCCCTTGTCCTGGGCCAGGAAGGTCTCGACGCTGGGCGCGGACACCACGCGGGCGTCCACGCCGCGCTCTTTCAGGAGGCATTGGGCTTCCAGCGCCAGCGCGGTCTCTGTGCCGGTGCCGATCAGGGTTACCTGAGCCGTCCCGTCCGCCTCGCTCAGCACATAGGCGCCGCGCGCGCTGAGATTCTTCGAGCCGTCACCCGTGCGCAAATGCGGCGTCTTCTGGCGTGACAGGATCAGGCAGGTCGGCCCGTCCCGGCGCTCCAGCGCCACACGCCAGGCTTCCGCCGCCTCCACCGCGTCGGCAGGGCGGAACACCGCCAGATTGGGGATGGCGCGCAGGGCGGAGAGATGCTCAACCGGCTGGTGGGTGGGGCCGTCTTCGCCCAGCCCGATGGAATCGTGGGTGAAGACATAGATCACCGGCTGGTTCATCAGCGCCGACAGGCGCACCGCCGGACGGCAATAGTCGGAGAACACCAGGAAGGTCCCGGCATAGGGACGGACCCCACCATGCAGCGCCATGCCGTTCATGGCGGCGGCCATGCCATGCTCGCGCACGCCGTAATGGATGTATTGGCCAGCATAATTGCCGGCGCTGAGCGGGCTTTGCCCCTTCACCAGCGTATTGACCGAACCGGTGAGGTCCGCCGATCCGCCGGTCAGGCCGGGGATTTTGTCCCAGAAGCTTTCAATCGCCTTGCCCGACGCGGCGCGGGTGGCCAGCGCCGGCTTGTCGGTCATGAGTTTGGCGATATGGGCGTCCAGCGCGTCCAGCGCGGCTTTGGGCGTGTCACCGGACAGCTGCGCGTCAAACTCGGCCCGCGACGCGGCTTTCGCATGGCGCGCGGTCCACGCCGCGCGGGCCTGCGCGCCGCGCTCGCCCACCGTCCGCCAGCCGTCATAGACGGCGTCCGGAATATCGAACGCGCCATGGGTCCAGCCCATGGCCTTGCGGGCGCCGGCGATCTCGTCCGCGCCCAGCGGTGAACCGTGGGATCCGGCTGTGCCCGCCTTGGTGGGGGCGCCCTTGCCGATAATGGTCTTGCACGCGATCAGCACCGGATTGTCGCTGGCGCGCGCCTTTGTCAGCGCCGCATCCACCGCCGTCGCGTCATGGCCGTCCACGTGCATCACGGTCCAGCCCGCGCTTTCAAAGCGCGCGCCGTGGTCAGTGGTGTCGGATAGATCGGTGGAGCCATCGATGGAGATGGAGTTGTCGTCCCACAAGACCACCAGGCGGTTCAGCTTCCAGTGACCGGCCAGCGCAATGGCTTCCTGGCTGACGCCTTCCTGCAGATCGCCGTCGGACGCGATGACGAAAGTGTGGTGGTCGACCAGATCATCGCCATAGCGCGCGTTCAGCATACGCTCTGCCAGCGCCATGCCCACGGCGGTGGAGATGCCCTGGCCCAGCGGGCCGGTGGTGGTCTCCACGCCCGGCGTATGGCCGTATTCGGGATGGCCCGGCGTTTTGGAGCCGAGCTGGCGGAAGTTTTTCAGCTCCTCCATCGTCACACCCTCCACCCCGATCAGGTTCAGGATGGAATAGACCAGCATGGAGCCGTGACCGGCTGACAAGACGAACCGGTCCCGGTCCGGCCAGGCCGGATCGGCGGGGTCGAATTTGATGTGGCGCGTCCACAGGACCGCGGCGGCGTCCGCCATCCCCATGGGCATGCCCGGGTGGCCGGATTTGGCGGCTTCCACCGCGTCCATGGCGAGGGCGCGGATGGCGTCGGCCAGCGGCTGGATCGCGGCATTGTCCAGAGGGGGGAGAGCGGGCGTGCGTGTCATGGGCGAGCCTTCGTCAAGAGCCGGTCTTGAGCGCGCTTATAAGCGGATTCGCGCCGAGGAAGCGAACGCCTAGGAGGCGTCCAGCCCCAGACGGCGGGCGAGGTCCAGCGCAACGGGATCGAAGCCGCCCGTGTCGCCGGAAAGCAGGTCACGGGCAAGCGCCTTGCCCAGCTCCACCCCCCACTGGTCAAACGGGTTCAGACCGTAAAGCGTGGCTTCCACTGCGACTTTATGCTCATGCAGAGCGACCAGCGCGCCCAGGCTCTCCGGGCTCAGGCCGGGCAGGAGGATCGTGCTGCTCGCCCGCCCGCCGGCGATGGCCTTGTGAGCGGCCAGTGCGCCCTCGCCGGAGCGTCCGGTGGTCAGCGCCGCGCCCTGGGCGGCCAGATTGGCGTTGAGGGCGCGGGCGCGCGGGTCTTCCATGAAGACCGCGTCCTTGAGGGCGATGAAATCCACCGGCGCCTCGTCCTGACCCTGATGCAGCCACTGAAAGACCGAGTGTTGCAGGTCCGAGCCGCGCCCGCCCCAGACCAGCGCGCCGGAATGGGCCGGGGCGAGGGCTTCGCCGCCGTGCGTCACCGACTTGCCCAGACTTTCCATCTCCAGCTGCTGCAGATAGGCAGGCAGGCGCTCCAGCCGAGAGGAATACGCCGTGACGCAGCGCGAGGGGAGCCTGCGCGCGGCCCGGTTCCACGCGTCCACCAGGCCTTTGGCGATGGCCATATTGGCGCCGGGCGGCGCGTCAATCACATGGTCGTCCATCACCCGTGCGCCGTGCAGCAGGCGCGTATAGACCCGCGAGCCCACCGCCAGCTCGATGGCGATCCCCGCCGGCGACCACAGCGAATAGCGACCGCCCACCCCGTCCTCGAACGGGAAGATGCGCGCCTTGTCCACGCCGAATGCCGCCGCCTTGTCTGGCGCCGCGGTGGCGGCGCACAGGCGCGCATTGGCGCCCGCCTCGCCCAGCCGTGCGGCGAGCCAGTCGCGCGCGGCCTGGCCGTTCATCAGGGTTTCCTGGGTGGTGAAGGATTTCGACACGATGACCACCAGCGTGGTCTCGGCCTCAGCGCCCTCCAGCGCATCGTCCAGATCGGCCGGGTCGAGATTGGACACGAAGCGCGCTTCGACCCCCTCGCGCCGCCAGGCTTTCAGCGCGTCATAGATGAAGCGCGGCCCCAGATCCGACCCGCCAATGCCGATATTGATGATGCGCCGCAAGGGATGACCGTCCATCGCATCAGGCGCTTCAGTCGCATCCGTAAAGGCGGCGGTGCGCGCGCGGGCGTCGCGCAGCCGGTCCGCCAGCGCCTTGTCCGCGAGCCGGTCCGGATTGCGGCAGGCGGCGTGCAAAGACGGGCGGCCTTCCGTGGTGTTGACGATGTCGCCGCGCATCATGGCCGCGAAGGCGTCCGGGATTCGGGCCTCGGCGGCGGCGCCCAGCAGGCCGGCCCAGGCCTCCAGATCGATCCGCTGGCGGCGGGCGTCAAACACCAGTCCGGCGGCCTCCACCACCAGCGCGTCATCGCGGCCCGGCTGCGCGATCAGGCCGCTCATGTCCGCGCTGGCGAGGCGGTCAGCGTGGGCGGTCAGAGTAGCGAGGGTCATGGGCGGCGCTCCAGAATGTCAGTCCTGCCGGTGTTCGGCGGCCCAGATCAGTACGGTCAGCCCGCCCTTGATGCCTTCGGGCTCAAGCGTGACAAGCTGTTTGAGGTCGAGCCCGGCGCCGGTCAACCAGCCGGTGACCTGGGCGGGGGGGAAGCCGAGATGCCGGTGATGATGCTCCACGCGCAGGGCCTCGTGGCGGTGCTCGGCGAAATCCACGATCAGCAACACGCCGCCCGGCGCCAGCACGCGCGCGCATTCGCGCACCGCCTCGCGCGGGTCGGAGAGATAATGCAGCACCTGATGCACCGTGACGAGGTCGGCTGCGCCATCTTCCACCGGCAAGGCCGAGGCGTCCGCCTGGCGCACGAAGCGCGTGCTCAATCCGGCTTCGGACAGCTTGGCGCGCGCCACCGACAGCATTTCGCGCGACAGATCCACGCCCATGCCTTCATCGGCCTGGGCGCTGAACAGCTCCAGCATGCGGCCCGTGCCCGTGCCCACATCCACATGGCTTTTGAAGCGCCGCCCGGCGACCAGCCGCACCAGCTCGGTCTCCACCGCGCCTTCAGAGAAATGCATGGAGCGAATCTGCGCCCATTGCGCGGCGGCGGCCTCGAAAAACCGTTCGGCGCTCTGGGCGCGCAGGCGTTTGAGCTCGCTGAGGCGCTGGCGGTCACGCTGCACCTGGGGGTCGTCAGTATCGGTGAAATCCTCGATCAGCGCGGCCAGCCGCGAGACCGGTCCGGTGCGCACCAGCCGGTAGAACACCCAGCCGCCTTCGGGAAAGCGCTCGCACAATCCCGCGTCCGCGAGCAGCTTCAGGTGGCGCGACACGCGCGGCTGGCTCTGGCCCAGCACCTGGATGATTTCGCTCACCGTCATTTCGCCCTGGGACAGCAGCGACACGATGCGCAGGCGCGAGGGCTCGGCAAGCGCCTTCAGTTTCGCCAGCAGATCAGTCTGCATCCCGCCACCTCGCTCCGCGCCGGACCGGAGCGCACGCGCGGCCAGACCCTTATGGCTTAGCGGGGCCGGGGCGATTTGTCATCCGGGCGCACCCGCGCCCGTGATGAGACCAAGCGCGTCCAGCACGCGCGGAATCGCCTTCTTCAATCTGAAAAAGCCCTTGTCCGCGTACGGAAAGAAGGCGCTGTCCCAGTCCCGGCGCAATTCGCACAGGGTCAAACCGGCGGCCTCCAGCGCCGGCGCCGCCGAATCAAGCACGTCGCGGGCCGGGCCCTGACAGGGGCGCTGGGTGATGATCTGGCGCGCGCCCGCCTTGCGGGCGAGCGCAATGACCGCCTCCATGTCCGCCGCTTCGCTGACCGCAAAGCCGAACACGCTCGCAGCGCGCTGGCTTGCGTCCTCAAACGCGGCGCGGGTGAAGGCGTTGGCGGCCTCTCCGACAGGCAGCGGGCTGAGGGCGGCGGACGTATCCAGCGTCGCCGCGCCGCGCAAATCCAGCCCCTCCACGCCCCAGCTTTCCGGGTGAAGGTCTTCGCTGGTGATCAGGAGGAAGGCGGGCGCATCGGCATCGGGCTGCGCGCCCGGCGCCAGCGGGACGGGCGGGGGATGGCCCGGGTCCACGGCCAGAGGCGGCGCCTCGGCGGCGAGATCAGGCGCCCTCACTTTGAAGCGCTCACCGGTGAAGCGGGCGATATTGCCCGCGCGCGCCAGATAGGTCTTGCCCGGCGTGTGCAGTCCGCACACCCAGCGCCAGCTCAACGTGTTCGACGCCGGGTCGGCGTCGATGAGATGGCGCAGGAACCAGTCCGCGCCCAGGCGCCAGGGCAGGTCCAGCGTGTAGATCCAGATCGACGCCGCCCACATGCGCGCATGATTGTGCAGATAGCCGGTCTCGTTGAGCTCGTGCGCCCAGGCGTCAAAGCAGTCCAGCCCGGTGCGGCCTTCGATAGCGGCGGCGTAGCGCTGCGCCATCGCGCCATCGCGCTTCAGCACGTCCAGATCGCCCGCCAGCCCGGCGCGGTAGTCGGCCCACACGGAGGGCCGCATCTCCAGCCAGCCTTTCCAGTAGGTGCGCCAGCACACCTCCCCGATGAAGGCCTCGGCCGCCTCCAGCCCGTGGGCGTCGATGGCGGCGCGCACCAGCTCGTCTTCGCGGATGATCCGGCGGCGCACATGCGCGCTCAAGGCTGAGACGTTGGAGCGGTCGTGCGGTCCCCGGTCCTCATTTCGGTGCGCGGCGTAAACGCCCCCCATGGCGGGTGTGAACGCCTCCAGCCGCGCCAACCCGGCGGCGCGCGTCGGTGCGGGAAAGGCGAAGGCGGGCAGGGCCGTGTCAGCGTCAGGCTCCGGCGCCGTGACGTCGTCTGCGGGTGCGGCGACCTCTGGCGGAGCCGCTTCTTCAGCAAGATTGACCTGTGCCATCGGCGCAGCCTGCGGCGCGCGGGCCCAACCCGTTCCGCCAGCGCTGGCGCAGGCCGCCAGATGGGCGTCGAGATGGGCGCGCCGCGTGGTCGTGATCAGCACTGTGTCGACTTCCGCGCGCGCCAGCGCAGCGCGCACGCCCTCCACCGGAGCGACGCGGCCCCGGCCGGGGGTGGCGGGACGCAGGGCGCGCGCCAGCGCATACAGGTCCGCCGGCTGGCGGGGCATGCGCCGGGGCGGGGGCGTGTCGCCGGCGCTCTGGATCGCGATCACCGCCATGCCACGCGCCCGCGCCGACGCCAGACGCGCCTCCTCGCGCGCATTGATGAACGGGTGCACGGGCGTCATCATCAGATCAAACCGCCCCGACGCGATGGCTGCATCCAGCTCCGGCCCCAGACCGGTGACGCCCAGCGCCGCGAAGGCGCCCGCTGATTTCAGCGCGGCGAGCCGGGCGAACAGCTCATCCGTCAGCTCATACGGGTCCGGCCCGTGCAGGAACAGGGCGTCCACGCCCTCCACCCCCAGCCGCGACAGGCTGGCGTGCACGCTGGTTTCGATGCCGGCGGGCGAGAAATCCCGCAACCGCTCGGAGACACCCTCGCTGGCTATCCCCGCCTTTGTGCACACAAAGACCTGATCGCGAGGCAGGTCGCGCAAGGCCCGGCCCAGACGGCGTTCCGCCTCGCCCGCGCCATAGGCGGGCGCCGCGTCGAACACCCGCACGCCGCCCTCGAACGCGCGCGCGATCAGCCGGCGCGTGGTCTGCGCTGGTACCAGCGGCGTGCCGTGAGCGCCCGAGACGCCGAAGCCGAGACGGGAAAGACCGTGAATCATGGGGGCGAGGTTTACGGGCTTTGCGCGCTCACGGGAATGGATTTCGCCATTGTCCGGCGGCTTGGCTATCAGCGGCCCCGTCTGCAGCCCTCATGCTTCCTGGACGCAACTCAAGGAGACAGGCATGGACAGGTTCGAGACGGCGCTGGCGCACGTGTTTCATTGGGAGGGCGGATTTTCCGATCACCCGGCTGACCCCGGCGGCGCGACCAATTTCGGAATTACGCAGGGCACGCTGGCGGCCTCGCGCGGGACGCCGGTAAGCCGCGAGGATGTGCGCGCCCTGACGGTCGAGGAGGCCGGCGCCATTTATCGCGCGCGCTACTGGGACGCCTGCCGCTGCGATGAACTGCCCGCGGGCGTGGACACGATGGTGTTCGATGCGGCGGTCAATCACGGCCCCCGGCAGGCGGCGCTCTTCCTGCAAAGAGCGCTCAGCGTCGCCGATGACGGCGTGATCGGCCCCAAAACCCTCGCCGCCGCCGCGCGTCAGAACCCGGTGCAGACCCTGTGCGAGATCGCCGCGCGCCGGATGGTCTTCTACGCCCGGCTCAACACCTTCCCCAGCTTTGGCCTGGGATGGGCGCGACGGCTGATGAGCACGGTGATGGAGGCGGGGGCGCAGGCTGCGGGGTGAGGGCGTGCAGCTTGCCGGGGCGGGGCGGCCCTGATACACGGGCGCGGCTCTAGACAAACCCGCGCCGGGCCCGCCCGGACGCGCCGCATCCCAGGATCGCGCCTTCCATGAAAATCAACGGCAATGAAATCAAGCCCGGCATGGTGATCAAGCACCAGGAGACGCTGTGGACGGCGGTCAAGGCCGATCACGTGAAGCCCGGCAAGGGCGGCGCCTTCGCCCAGGTGGAGCTGAAAAACATTCTCGACGGGCGCAAGCTCAATGAGCGCTTCCGTTCGGCCGACAAGGTGGAGCGCGTGCGCCTGGAGCAGCGCGATTATCAGTATCTCTACCCCGAGGGCGAGATGCTGGTGTTCATGAACACCGAAACCTATGAGCAGATCTCCCTGCACATCGATTTCGTCAGCGAGGAGCGCGCCGCCTTCCTGTCCGACGGCATGAAGGTGATGGTCGAGCTCTACGAGGACAAGCCCATCGGCATCACCCTGCCCAACCATGTGGAGCTGGAAGTGGTCGAGACCGAGCCGGTGGTGAAGGGCCAGACGGCGGCCAATTCCTACAAGCCGGCCGTGCTGTCGGGCGGCGTCAAATCCGCCGTGCCGCCGTTTGTGGGCGTGGGCGAAAAGGTGGTCGTGTCCACCGAAGACGGCACATACGTGCGCCGGGCCGACTAGGCCCATGGGAAATGTCTCCGCCCTGATGCAGGTGATGACCGGCGCGGTCCGCAAGGCGGGCCGCAAGCTGGTGCGCGACTTCAACGAGGTCGAGCATTTGCAGGTCTCGCGCAAGGGCCCCGCCGATTTCGTCACCGCCGCCGATCTCAAATCGGAAGAGATCCTGTTCGCCGAGCTGTCGCGCGGCCGCCCCGGCTATGGCTTCCTGATGGAGGAGCGCGGCGCGGTGGACGGCACGGACCGCTCCCACCGCTGGATCGTCGATCCGCTGGACGGCACCACGAATTTCACCCACGCCCAGCCCCATTTCGCCATCTCCGTGGCGCTGGAGCGCGAGGGCGAGCTGATCGCGGGCGTGATCTATAATCCCGCCACTGACGATCTGTTCCACGCCGAAAAGGGCCGCGGCGCCTATGTCAATGATCGCCGCCTGCGCGTCGCCGAGCGCCGCCACTTCCAGGACTGCGTCATCGCCACCGGCCTGCCCTTTTTCGGCAAGACCGGCCATGCCCGCGCCCTGAAGGAACTGCACGCCATCATGCCCATGTGCGCCGGCATCCGCCGCTATGGCGCGGCCTCGCTGGATCTGGCCTGGACGGCGGCGGGCCGGTTTGACGGCTTCTGGGAGCGCGGGCTGAAGCCCTGGGACATCGCAGCCGGCATCGTCATGATGCGTGAAGCGGGCGGCTTCGCCGGCGCCATCGAGGAAACCGGCGACGTGCTGGAAACCGGCGACATCGCCGCAGGCAATGAATACGTGATGGCCGAGCTGCGCGAGCGGCTGAAGAAGGTGGCGGGGTAGGGGGAAATCCCCCCTCTCCCTTGACTCTCCCCCTATCTCCCCCTATCCCCCGCGGGTTCTCTGAAGCGACCGGCTTACCGCTCGTCATCACCGGCACACGGAGCCCGCAAAAGCGCGGGACACCCTCCTGGAGGCCGGCGAGACACCCAGGCTCGACGCGTTGCGTCCAGCGGGGTTGTTGCGGCGTGTGCGCTTGCCGGCGCGGCTTCAGGGACATGAGCGGCTATTGAAGGGCTTTGAATGTTCGACACGTTGACCGACCGCCTGTCCGGCGTTTTCGACCAGCTCACGGGGCGCGGCGCGCTCTCTGAGAAGGACGTGGACGCGGCCCTGCGCGAGATCCGTGTGGCGCTGCTGGAGGCCGATGTGGCCCTGCCGGCGGTGAAGGACTTCATGAGCCGGGTGCGCGCCGAGGCGGTGGGCGAGCGCGTCATCCGCGCCGTGGCGCCCGGCCAGCAAGTGGTCAAGATCGTCCATGACGAGCTGGTGGTGCTGCTGGGCGGCGAGGGCGAGCCCGAAGGCCTGTCGCTGGGCGGCGAGCCGCCTGTGGCGATCCTGATGGCGGGCCTTCAGGGCTCGGGCAAGACCACCACCACGGCCAAGCTCGCCCTACGCCTGACATCGCGCGAGAAGAAAAAGGTCCTGGTCGCCTCGCTCGATACGCGCCGTCCGGCGGCGATGGAGCAGCTGGCCCAGATGGCCGAAAAGGCGGGCGTCGCCTGCCTGCCCATCGTGAAGGGCCAGTCGGCAACCGAAATCGCCAAGCGCGCCATGAGCGCGGCGCGCCTTCAGGGCTTTGACGTGGTGATCCTGGATACGGCCGGGCGCACCTCCATCGATGAAGAAATGATGGCCGAGGCCGCGCGCATCGCCGACATCGCCCGCCCGCGCGAGACGCTGCTGGTGGCCGACGCCCTGACCGGTCAGGACGCGGTGGAGACGGCGCGCCGCTTTAACGAGCGCCTGCCGCTGACGGGTCTGGTGCTGACGCGGATGGATGGCGACGGGCGCGGCGGCGCGGCCCTGTCCATGCGCTGGGTCACCGGCCTGCCGATCAAGTTTCTCGGCGTCAGCGAGAAGGTCGACGGGCTCGACGCCTTTGATGCGCGCCGCCTGGCGGGCCGGATTCTGGGGCGCGGCGACATCGTCTCGCTGGTGGAAAAAGCCGCCGCCGAGGTGGACCAGGACCAGGCCGAGCGCCTCGCGCGCAAAATGGCCAAGGGCAAGTTCGATCTGGAGGATTTCCGCCAGCAACTGGCCCAGCTGAAGAAAATGGGCGGGCTCGCCTCGATCATGGGCATGATGCCCGGCATGAACAAGGCGGCCAAGGCGCAGGTCGCGGCGTCTGGCTTTGACGACAAGGCCATCTCGCGCCAGGAGGCGATCATCCTGTCGATGACGCCCGAAGAGCGCGCCAAGCCGGACATCCTCAAGGCCAGCCGCAAGCGCCGCATCGCCAAGGGCGCCGGCGTGGAGGTGCCCGAGGTCAACAAGCTGATCAAGATGCACCGCCAGATGGCGGACATGATGAAGAAGGCCGGCAAGGGCAAAGGCCTGCCCGGCATGCCGGGCGGCGGCAAGATGCCCCCGGGCATGGGCGGGCCGGGCATGGGTGGCGCAGGCCTCGACGCCGCCGCCGCCGATCTTCTCAAAGGACGCGCGCCTTCGGGCGCGGGTGGACTGCCAGGCCTGCCGGGCGCTGGCGGATCGTCACAGCCGCCGTCTTCCGGCGGCTTTCCGGGTCTGCCCGGCCTGCCCGGCGGCAAAACCAAACGCTGACATTCAACCAACCAAAGGACTTAAAATCTCATGGCCGTTAAAATCCGTCTCGCCCGTGGCGGCGCCAAGAAGCGCCCCTATTACCGCATCGTCGTCGCTGACAGCCGCAATCCGCGCGATGGCCGCTTCATCGAGAAGATCGGCACCTATAACCCCATGCTGCCCAAGGATCACGAGAACCGCGTGACCCTCGACACCGAGAAAGCCGCCGACTGGATCAAGAAGGGCGCCCAGCCCACCGACCGCGTCGCGCGCTTCCTCGCCGCTGCGGGCGTGATGGAGTGGAAGCCGGGCCAGAACCTGAAAAAGGGCGAGCCGGGCGCCAATGCCAAGGAACGCGCCGCCGAGCGCGCCGAGAAGGAAGAGGCCCGCGCCGCTGCCGCCGCCGAAGCCAAAGCCGCTGCCGAAGCTCCGGCTCCGGTGGAAGAGGCCCCGGTCGAGGAAGCCCCTGCTGAAGAAGCCCCGGCTGAAGCCGCCGCCGAAGAGGCGCCCGCCGCTGACGCCGCCGCTGAAGAAGCCCCGGCTGAAGAGGCTCCGGCTGAAGACACCAAGGCCTGATCATCGCGCCGGCCCTGCGCTTTTGGCGCAGGGCCGCACCGCGCTGAGCCTGCGTCATGACAAAAAAGACCGCCGATCCGTCACCGGAGCTGATCGTCATCGCCGCCCTGGCCGGCGCCCACGGGGTGCGCGGCGAGGCGAAGATCAAGGCGTTCGGCGATCCGGCGCTGGTGTGCAGCTATGGCGCGTTTCTGGACGCGTCGGGGAAACCCGTGCTCACCCCGGTCAAGGCCAAGCCCGGCGCAGGCGGTTTCGTGATTGCGAGCGTGCGCGGAAACCTCACCCGCGAACAGCTCATGGCCATGAAGGGCACGCTCCTGCACGTGCCGCGCGCCGTGCTGCCGCCGCCGGACGAGGACGAGTTCTACCACGCTGACCTCATTGGCCTTGAGGCCCGCGATGCGGACGGAACGCCCATGGGCCGGGTGCGCGCGGTGCAGGATTTCGGCGCCGGCGATGTGCTGGAAATAACCGGACCGGGCGGCCTCACCTACGCCCCCTTCACCCGCGAGGCCGTCCCCCATGTGGACCTGGCCGGCGGCTGGCTGACTGTGGTCATGCCTGATACGCTGGACGGGGATGCGCCTTAGGGCGCCCGGCTCACCGCGCCCGGACGCCTGCAAAATCGCCACTCACGCCGCCGATGCGCCAGGCCGGTTCGCCTGCTTCGTGCAGCGCGGCCAGCGCGGCGTCTGCGTGTTCAGCGGGCACAGCGGCCAGCAGACCGCCCGACGTCTGGGGATCGAAGAGCAGGTCGCGCAGGGGCCCTGAGGGTGCATCCACCGGCCCGGCGCCGGCCTGATTATCTTCAAACAGGGATGAGCGCACGCCTGCGCCCGCCAGCTCCAGCGCGCCGGACAGCACCGGCACAGCGTCCAGAACCAGATCCGCGCCCGGACCCTCAGGTCCCAGAAGGCTGGCCAGATGCCCGGCCAGGCCAAATCCCGTCACATCGGTCATGGCGCTGGCGGCTTGGGCGAGGATCGCGGCGGCGCGTCCCTGGGGCCGCGCCATCATGTCCAGCGCCGCCATCACATCGCGCCCGCGCGCTATGAGACGCATCTCGGCGGCCAGGATCACCCCGGTTCCAACAGGTTTGGTCAGGATCAGCACATCGCCGGCCTTCGCGCTGGTCTGGCGCACCGGCTTGTCCGCCAGCCCCGTGATCGTGAAGCCGATGGTCAGCTCGGCCCCGATACTGGTATGCCCGCCCGCCAGCTCGGCCCCGGCGGCGCGCAGCACGGCGCGCGCCTCGGCGAGGATTTCGGTGAGGGTGGAGGCCTGCAGGGCCGTGCTCATGGGCGGCAATATGATCTGGGCCAGCGCCGCCTGGGGCGCGGCGCCCATGGCCCACACATCGCCCAGCGCATGCACCGCGGCGATGCGCGTCAGAAGGCCGTGATCATCGGTGAAGGCGCGCACATGATCGGTGGTGATCACCTGAACGCCGCTCCCATGGACCAGCACCGCCGCGTCATCGCCCGGCCCGGCGAGCAGGTCTGCGCGGGTCGGCGCGGGCAGGGACGACAGGACGCTCGCCAAAGCCGCGCGCCCCGCCTTGGCGCCGCAGCCGCCGCACAAGGGCGGGGCGTCCGCGTCGCGTCCCGCCGCCGCCCGCGAGGGCAGGGCCGGGGGCGCCATGAGGGGCAGCTCGCTCAGACCCTCCATGAAGTCGCGGTCGATCCGGTCCTTCCAGCGCCAGACCCAGCCGCCGGAAAGGCTGAACCCGTTGCGCGCCGCCAGCGCGCGCTGGCCGCCGAGCGAAATGAGGCGCAGATAATCGCCCTGGGGCGCGAAGCGCTCCAGCTGTCCCGTCCCGCGCAAGACGGTTTCCAGATTGCGCGCCAGTACCGGCGCGGCGCGCACGGCATAGACGCCCGCCTTGGGCCGGGGCGCGTGGGTCAGGTGGGCGCAATCGCCGCTGGCGAACACATTCCGGTGGGAGGTGTTGCGCAAATGCGCATCCACCGCCACATAACCCTCATTGAGGGCCAGCCCGGTCTCACCCAGCCAGCCATGAGGCCGCGCCCCGGCGGCGGACAGGGTCAGGGCGGAGGGCAGGCGGGTTCCATCGGCGAGGGTGACGGCTTCGCCGCTGACCTGCGCGATGCGGGCGCCCGTGATCACGCGCACGCCTGCGCGCTCCAGCGCCCGCACCAAAGCGCGGCGCGGCCCGCCGGGCAGGTCTGCGACGAT
This sequence comes from Hyphomonadaceae bacterium ML37, assembly GCA_027627685.1. Classification (NCBI taxonomy): domain Bacteria; kingdom Pseudomonadati; phylum Pseudomonadota; class Alphaproteobacteria; order Hyphomonadales; family Hyphomonadaceae; species Hyphomonadaceae bacterium ML37. The sequence goes on along the minus strand of CP091241.1, from coordinate 2,966,125 downwards.
GCCAGACCGCGCCTCGACCAGCGAGACGGACATGTCCGGCGCGTCCAATGTTTTCAAACGGTGCATCGCCGCCAGCGCCAGCTCCACCCCGGCGGCGCCCGCGCCGATAACGCAGACCTCCGCACGGGCATGGCCCGCTTGCACCGCCCGGATGAACCCACCCCAGCGCGCTGCGAACACGTCCAGCGGCTTGGCGGCGAGGATGTGCTGCGCGCCGGGGGCATCGGGGATGGCGCCCGAAATGCCGATATCCAGCGACAACACGTCAAAGCGCACCGGCGCACGCCCCGTCACGTGCACCAACCCCGCGTCCGGATCGATGCCCTGCGCCATGCCCGACACCAGCCGCGCCCCGGCGAAGCGGGCGAGCCGCACCAGATCGATCTCCAGTTCATCGAGCGTGTAGCGCCCCGCTGCATGACCGGGCAGCATGCCGGTATAGGGCGCGGTGGCGCCGGGATGGATCAGCGTCACGCGCGCACCGGGCAGCGGCGCCATCCCCCAGCGTTTCAGCACCAGTGCATGGGCATGCCCGCCCCCGACAAGCACGAGATCACGCGTCAGGGTCGCGGGCGGGGCGGCGCGGGTCAGCATCGCGCCAACCTAGCCCTGCCCGGCCTGCCCGCGCCAGTGGGCTCCCCCGCCATTGACCGAACGCGCGTGCGCGCGCATCAAACGGGCATGAGCTCCGCCGCCCCGACCCCGACCGCTGATGTTACCATCCTGATCGTCGCCTATCGCAGCCGGGCGACCCTGCCGCTGGTGATTGAGACTCTGGCGGCCCAGACCCTGCGCCCGGCGCGGGTGCGGCTGCTCGAGAACGGCTCGCCGGAGGGAGAAAAGATCGAGGCCGCCAGCGTGCCGGACTGGGTGGAGCATATCGAGAGCGAAACCAATCTGGGGTTCGCGGGCGGCAATAATCTGTTGGCGCGCGGCGCGCAGACGCGCTGGCTGCTCCTGCTCAATCCCGACGCCTATCCCGATCCGGACTGGCTGGAACAGATGATGGCCGCCGCGGCGCGCTGGCCGGAGGCGGCGCTGTTTGGCTGCACCCAGCGCGCCCACGGCTCGCCGGGCAAGCTGGACGGGTGCGGGGATGTGTATCACTGCAGCGGCCTGCCCTACCGTGCCGGCTATGGCCGGGCGATCCAGCCGCCGCCCGAGGGTGAGGTGTTCGGACCTTGCGGGGCTGCGGCATTGATCCGGCGCGATGTGTTCGAGGCGCTGGGCGGGTTCGACGAGGCCTATTTCTGCTATGTGGAGGACGTGGATTTCGCCGCGCGTGCGCAGCTTCTGGGCCACACGGCGGTTCAGGTGCGTGATGCGGCGGTCAGCCATGTGGGGTATTCCTCCACCGGTCGCCGGTCGCCCTTCGCCACTTTTCACGGCGCGCGCAACCGGCTGTGGACGTTCTTCAAGGTCACGCCCGGCTGGCTGGTCTGGGTGCTGGCGCCGGGTCATATCGCGATGACCGCCCTGCTCTGGTTGTCCGCGCTGCGCTTCGGCCAGTTCACCCTGTTCGGCCGGGCCTTGCGCGATGCGCTGGCCGGCTGGCCTGACCTGATGATCAAACGCCGCGCGCTGCAGGCCCGGCGCGTCGTCACGCCCCTGGGCTTTGCGCGCCGGCTCAACTGGAACCCGCTGAACCTGCTCACCCGGGCGCCGGATGTGCGTCCACGCCGGTAGTGCAGCGCGAAGGGGCTTTCCTTGCTGCGCCTGCGAGGCTAACACACCACAGTCACGGGATGACGGGGGGCTCATGAGCGATATCGCCAGCCAGATTCGCAGCTATGCCGCGCGCTTCACCGCGCCCCGGCCGCGCGAGCGCCCCTTGTCGCCGCATCTCGCCGCCCTGGAAGCTGAATCCATCCACATCATGCGTGAGGTGGCCGCCGAGTTCGAGCGCCCCGTCATGCTCTACTCCATCGGCAAGGATTCAGCGGTGATGCTGCATCTGGCGCTCAAAGCCTTCTATCCCTCGCGCCCGCCCTTCCCGCTGCAGCACGTGGACACCACCTGGAAGTTCCGCGACATGATCACCTATCGCGACGCCCTGGCCGATGCGCTGGGGCTGGAATTGCGTGTAGAGATCAATGAAGAGGGCTTGAAGCGCGGCATTAACCCGTTTGCATCCGGCTCCAACCTGCACACCCAGGTGATGAAGACCGAAGCGCTGCGCGCCGCGATGACCCGGCACCGCTATGACGCCGCCTTCGGCGGGGCGCGCCGCGATGAGGAGAAGAGCCGCGCCAAGGAGCGCATCTTCTCCTTCCGAGACGGCCATCATGGGTGGGACCCGCGCAATCAGCGCCCGGAGCTGTGGCGCACTTACAACACGCGCATCCGCCAGGGCGAGTCCATCCGGGTGTTCCCGCTGTCCAACTGGACCGAGCTGGATATCTGGCAATACATCCTGGAGGACGACATCCCGATCGTGCCGCTCTACCTCGCCGCCAAACGGCCGGTGGTGGAGCGTGACGGGCAAATTCTCATGGTCGATGACGACCGCTTCCCGCTTCAAGCCGGTGAAACCCCGCAAATGCGCCAGATTCGCTTCCGGACGCTCGGCTGCTATCCGCTCACCGGCGCCATCGAGTCCGGCGCCGACACCATAGAGGCCATCGTTCTGGAAATGCTCACCGCGCGCACCTCGGAGCGTTCGGGGCGGCTGATCGACCACGACGAGGCGGGCTCCATGGAGAAGAAAAAGCGTGAGGGGTATTTCTGATCATGGCCGCTATCTCCCCTGAACGCGCCGCCCTGCTGGACCGGCTCACGCGCGCGGGCGAGCGCGGCGTGCTGCGCTTTATCACCTGCGGCTCGGTGGATGACGGCAAGTCCACCCTGATCGGCCGGCTGCTGTACGATTCCAAGCTCCTGTTCGAAGACCAGATCCGGACGCTGGAAAAGGATTCGAAGAAGCACGGCACCACTGGCGAGAACGAGATTGATTTCGCCCTACTGCTCGACGGCCTGGAAGCCGAGCGCGAGCAGGGCATCACCATCGATGTCGCCTACCGCTTCTTCAACACCGAAAAGCGCAAATTTATCGTCGCCGACACGCCCGGCCACGAACAGTACACGCGCAACATGGCCACCGGCGCCTCGACGGCGGATCTGGCCATCATCCTGGTCGATGCGCGCCGCGGCGTGCTGACCCAGACCCGCCGGCACACCTATATCGCCGACATGATGGGCATCCGCCACGCAGTGGTGGCGATCAACAAGATGGATCTGGCCGGCTATTCGCGCGCGCGCTTCCACGAGATCGTGTCCGACTATCTGCGCATCGCCGAAGAGCTGGGTTTCGACACCATCACCCCGATCCCGATCTCGGCGCGCTATGGCGACAATATCTTCGCCCGCTCGGCCAACATGGCCTGGCATGACGGGCCGACCCTGATGGAGCATCTCGAAAGCGTCGAGACCGACGCCGCCGAGGCGGTGGATCACCCGTTCCGCATGCCGGTGCAGTGGGTCAACCGGCCCAATCTGGATTTCCGCGGCTTCACCGGGTCCATCGCCGGCGGCCGCGTGGCGCCAGGCGACGAGATCGTGGCGGCCCAGAGCGGCAAGACCGCGAAGGTCGCGCGTATCGTCACCGCCGATGGCGATCTGGATCATGCCGAAGCGGGTCAGGCCGTGACGCTGGTGCTGGACCGCGAGATCGACATTGCGCGCGGCGACATGCTGGCGGACGCCAAGGGCCGGCCGGACGTGTCGGACCAGTTCGCCGCCGAGATTCTGTGGATGGCCGAGGAGGAGATGATCCCCGGCCGCACCTATCTGCTCAAGGCCGGCGGCCAGGTCACCCCGGTCTCGGTGACCACGCTGAAACACAAGCTCAACGTCAACACGTTCGAGCGCGAGCCGGGCGTGAGCCTGCAGCTCAACGAGATCGGCGTGTGCAACCTGTCCACCTCGCGCGCCATCGCTTTCGACCCCTATGCGGAGCTGCGCGAGACCGGCGCTTTCATCCTCATTGACCGCTTCACCCAGCAGACCGTGGCGGCGGGCATGATCGCCTTCTCCCTGCGCCGGGCGAGCAATGTGCATTCCCACGCCATGGACGTGACCAAGTCACGCCGGTCAGAGCTCAAGGGCCAGAAGCCGGCGGTGTTGTGGTTCACCGGCCTGTCGGGCGCGGGCAAGTCGACCATCGCCAATCTGGTGGAGCAGAAGCTGGCCGCCATCGGCCGCCACACCTATTCGCTGGACGGCGACAATATCCGCCATGGGCTGAACCGGGATCTGGGCTTCACCGATGTGGACCGGGTGGAGAATATCCGCCGCATCGGCGAGGTGGCCCGCCTGTTCGTGGATTCAGGGATCATCGTCACCTGTTCCTTCATCTCGCCCTTCCGCGCCGAGCGCATGATGGTGCGCGAGCTCATGGAGCCAGGCGAGTTTATCGAGGTCTTCGTGGATGCGCCGCTGGAGCTGTGCATCCAGCGCGACCCCAAAGGCCTCTACCGCAAGGCGCAGGCCGGCGAGATCAAGAATTTCACCGGCTTTGACAGCCCGTACGAGACCCCCGAAAAGCCCGAGCTGCACCTCAGGACTGCTGATCTGACTGCGGAGGCTGCGGCTGAAGAGGTCATCGAGCAGCTGATCAAGCGCGGGATGATCGGCTAGGGCGTTTCCGGTGAACCGCCCGGCTCAGTTGGCCTTCTTGGCCGGCGCCGGCGCGAACGGTTCGGGCAGCGGCGCGCAGGGCACGCCCTCTTCGCTCAGCCGCTCGCGTTCAGCCGGGGTGGTCTCGCCATAGATCAGGCGCTGTGGCGCGTCGCCGGCATGGATGGCGCGGGCCTGTCTGGCGAAATCCTCGCCCACATAATCATAGTGGCTGCGGATATGGGCGCGCACCTTGCGCGCCACCGCCTCGAACTCGGCTGGCGCATTGATGCTAGGCGCGGCGCCCGGGGTGCTGCCTGGCGCGTCAGGGCGAACCGTCTCACGCGCCTCTCTGCAGCGCCCCTCTTTCGAGCGCCCCTCTTTCGAGCGCGAAGTGCGCACCGCCGGGGCCATGATCTGTTTGCGCACCTGCGTGGAGCCGCAATGGGGACATTCCACCAGTCCCCGCGCCACCTGGTCGTCATAGGCGTCAGAGCTGGAGAACCACGCCTCGAAGCCGTGGTCGTCCTCACACGCCAGGGCGTAGCGGATCATGGGCCGGACATCTCCCGGTCGCCTTTCAGCGCCGGGATGCGCCTGCGGGCATCGCGCGATTCTTCCGGGTCGATCTCGGCGTACAATATCCCGGGCTCGTCATGGGCCAGCTGCGCGATGATTTCGCCCCAGGGCCCCACCACCATGGAATGGCCCCAGGTCTTGCGCCCGTCCTCATGCTTGCCGCCCTGGGCGGGCGCCAGCACGAAGCTGCCGGTCTCGATGGCGCGCGCGCGCAGCAGCACCTCCCAGTGGGCCCGGCCCGTGGGCCGGGTGAAGGCGCTGGGCACGGTCATGACATTGGCGCCGGCCTTGGCCAGGCGCCGGTACAGATACGCAAAGCGCACGTCATAGCAGATGGTCAGGCCGAGCTTCAGGCCCGCCGCGTCCGCCATCACCGCCCGGTCGCCCGGTGCATAATTTTCCGACTCCGAATATTCCTCGCCTGCGCCCAGCGACACATCAAACATGTGGATCTTGTCGTAAAACGCTTTCAGCGCGCCATCGGGACCGAACAGGCAGGAGCGGTTCACAGCCCGCCCGTCCGGACCCAGCAAAGCCAGCGAGCCGACGACGAGGTCAATCCCCAGCGTCTGGGCCAGATCGGAGAAGCGCACCAGAGACGGGTCCTCGCCCGGCGTGCGCAGGGCGTCGAACAACTCGCCTGAATCGCGCTGGACCAGATTGGTGACTTCGGGCGTCACAATGAGGCGCGCGCCATTGGCCGCAGCTTCGCGGATCATCGCGCCGGCATCATCGGTATTGCGCGCCGGATCGACGCCGGAGCGCATCTGGATGAGGGCGATCTTCACCCGGCTCATGCGTCTTTGGCCTCGGCCAGCAGGGCGTCCAGCTTGCCCCGGCGTTCCAGCGCCATCATGTCGTCACACCCGCCCACGTGAACATCCCCGATAAAAATCTGCGGAAAGGTGCGCGCGCCGCCGGCGCGTTCGACCATCTCCGCTTTCTTCTGCGGATCAAAACCGGCCTCGATCTCCTCGAAACCCACATTCTTCTTCTTGAGCAAATCCACCGCCTGCACGCAATAGGGACAGAAGGGGCGGGTATAGATGGTGACGGCCATGACGGCGAACTCCGGTGCTGATCTCCCTTATTTAAGGAGGTTCACCGGTTTCACAACGCGCGCCAATGTCACGGCGCATACCGAGGCGGCGCCAGCGCGTTTCAGCGTGCGCGCGCACGCCTCCAGCGTGGCGCCGGTGGTGTGGACGTCGTCAATGAGCACGAGGCGCTTGCCCTTGATCGTCTCTGCGTGTCCCGCCCGCACCGCGAACGCCCCGGCCACATTGCGCGTCCGCCCCCCGGCGCTGAGGCCCCCTTGCGTCGGAGTCGCCCGCACTCGCATCAATATATGGGGGTCCACCGGCACGCCGCTGGCGCGCGACACGGCCTGGGCCAGCAGGAGCGACTGGTTGAACCGGCGCTGACGCAGCCGCCGCCGATGCAGCGGCACCGGGATCAGCGCATCGGCGCCGGGCAGGAACTCCGCCCCCGCGCGCGCCATCCAGCGGCCGAAGGCGGCAAGCCCGTCCGTACGCCCGGCATGCTTCAGCCCCAGCGCCAGCGCCCGGCTGGACGCCTCATAGACAAACGCCGAGCGCGCCCGGTCATAAACCGGCGCCCGCGCATGACAGGCCGGGCAGATCATGTCCGGGGCGCTGGGATAGGCGAAGGGCACACCGCACGACGCGCACCAGGGCGGCGCGAGAAACCGGATGCGCGCCCAGTCGTCCGGGTCCAGCAATCCCGGCTCGCTCACCGGCCGCCCTGACAGGGGCGAGAGCGGTGGCCAGATCAGATCGAGCAGGCGCCCGAGCGCAGCCCCGGCTTTGCCCGCCGCGCCAAAGCGTGCATATCCGCCCCATGGCTGCTTCACCCCCGCCCTCCGCCACTGCCTCGCCCGGTGCGCCGCGCCTGTTCGACCGGGCGCTGGTGCGCGCCCGCCGCAATCGCGCTGCAGGCGAATTTATAGCCTATAACTTCCTTCATGCGCGAGTCGCCGATGATCTCCTCGACCGTGTGGAAAGCGTCTCGCGTGATTTTCCGGTCGCGCTGGTGCTCGGCGGCGGCGGGGCGGTGGGGCGCGCGCTGAAACACCGTCCCGAAGCCGCCGCCAAGATCGGCACGCTGATCGAAGCCGACATCTCCCCGGCCATGGCCGCTCTGTCATCACATCCGGCGCTGTGTCTCGATGAAGAAGCCCTGCCCATCGCGCCCGAGAGCGTGGACCTCGTTCTCTCCTGCCTGTCGCTGCACTGGACCAATGATCTCGTGGGCGCGCTGATCCAGATCAATCACGCCCTCAAGCCCGACGGCTTCTTCGCCGGGGCTATGCTGGGCGGGGCGACCCTGACCGAGCTGCGCCAGGCCCTGCTGGCGGCGGAAAGCGAGCTCAAGGGCGGCGCCCACCCGCGCGTCTCGCCGTTTGCCGACGCGTTCGACATGGCCGGCCTCATGGGACGGGCGGGCTTCGCCCTGCCGGTCTCCGACGTGGACCGTGTCACCGCGCGCTATGGCAACGCCTTCGTCCTCATGCGCGATCTGCGCAAGATGGGCGAAACCAGCGCCCTGACAGATCGCCCTCGCACCCCGGCAACACGCGCCCTGTTCGTGCGCGCCGCGCAAATCTACGCCGAACGCTTCGCCGAGCCCGACCGCCGCCTCCCCGCCCGCTTCGAAATCCTCCACATGGCCGGCTGGGCCCCCCACGAAAGCCAGCCCAAGCCTTTGCGGCCGGGGTCTGCGACAGTGCGGCTGGCGGATGCGCTGGGGGTGAAGGAGCAAGGCGCGGGGGAGAAAGCGGGGGGTTAGGGGGTCTGGTCGCGCACCTCCTCCAGCGTCACCTGCGCCCTGTCTCGATTACTCCGCGCCGTAGCCGCGTAGGCGGCGTGGCCGGCGGCGTCGAGCGCTTCGGCTGCGGCGTCGATCGCGGCGATGGCGCGCTCGATGAGGGCCGGGTCGCGCCGGCCGGCGCCCAGCGCCTGCAGGGCGTTGCCGAGATTGTTCTGGGTCATGGCCCAGTCCACCGGCGCGGCCTCGCGGGTTCGCACGCTCAGCGCAGCCTCGAAGGCGGCCACCGCGCGCTCCAGCAGGGCTTCATCGCCGCGCCGCGCGCCCAGAGCGTTCAGCGCGCCGCCCAGATTGCTCTGCGCCAGCGCCCAGTCCGCCGGGGCGGTCTCGCGGGGGCGCACGCTCAGCGCGCCTTCAAACGCCGCCACCGCCCGCTCGATCAGCGCCTCGTCCTCGCGCCACAGGCCCAGCATCACCAGCGCGCCGCCCAGATTGATCTGGGTCATGGCCCAGTCGGCCGGCGCGGCCTCGCGCGTGCGCACGGTCAGGGCGGCCTCATGGGCGGCGATGGCGCGCTCCAGAAGGGCGCCGTCGCGGCGCTGCAGGCCCAGCGTCCACAGGGCGTTGGCGAGATTGGTCTGCGCCTTGGCCCGGCCGGCGGGCCGGTCGCCGGCGCTGTGCAGGGCGAGGGCGGTCTCATGGGCCTCGATCGCCCGCTCCAGCATCGCCTCGTCGCCGCGCCGCTCGCCCAGCGCGCGCAGCACGGCGCCCAGATTATTCTGCGTCATCGCCCAGTCCGCCGGGGCGGCCTCGCGCGTGCGCACGGTCAGCGCGGCCTCATAGGCGTCCACCCCGCGCTGCAACATCACCTCATCGCCGCGCCGTTCGCCCAGCGCCTGGAACACGCCGCCCTGATTGTTCAGCGTCATGGCCCACTGGTCAGGAGCGGCGTCGCGCGTGCGCACGGCAAGGGCGGCCTCAAAAGCCTGCGCCGCGCGCGCCAGCAGGGCGTCATCGCCGCGCCATCCGCCCAGCACGCGCAGGACAATGCCCAGATCATTCTGCACCCCGGCCCAGTCTTGCGCAGCGGCGTCTTTCGGCCTCAACGCCAAGCTCGCCTCAAACAGCGCCGCCGCCGCCTCCAGCCCCCTCGCGTCTCCGATGCGTTCAGCCCCGTCCACCAGGCTGCCCGCCGCGCGCACCGCCTGCGCCGCCGCCGCATGAGCGCCGTCCCGGCCCGTCAATTCCACCGCCTGCAGATAGAGATCGCCCGCCGCCCCGTAATCCAGCGCCAGCGCCGCCGCCTGCGCCTCCTCGGTCAGCAGCTCGGCCTCTTCGGCGCGCGCCCGGGCGGCTTCGGCCTCCTGTTCCTCGCGCAGCCGGGTCTGCGCCTCGCGCGCCTGCCTGAGCAGGCCGCGCGCAGCCTCGAGCTCGCCCGCGTCCAGCCGGGCTTTCGCCTGATCGCGCAGGCGGGTGATCTCGGGCGAGACATTGCGTCCGCGGTCGATGCTGCGGGTGAGCTCGCGGTATTCCTCCGCCTTGTCCTGGAGGAAGTCGATCAGGTCGTCCCTTGTCCACTCGCCGCGCAGGCTGCGGTCAAAGCTGCGCGCGATGGTGCGCAGCGTCTCCACCGGCACCTGCCGGTCGGCGGACACCTGATCGGCCAGCGCGCGCAGATCCTCGCGCATCGCTTTCACATCGCGCGCGATTTCCAGCGTCAGGCCCGGCGACAGGGCGGCCAGGAACCCCCGCTCGGCTTCCAGCGCCGTCAGAAGCGCGCGCACATGGGCGCGGGCGATCGCGCCGGCCCGGCTCTCCGGATTGCTGAAATCAGCGCCGGCGCCCGCGCTTTCGGCCAGCCGCGCGACTGTCTCGGCGGTCAGCACCTCGATGTCAAACCCGGTCTCGATGATCCGCTGGCGCGCGGGCAGGACAAAGCGCACATGCTCCATCACCACCCGGCGCGCGTCATTCTCCTCAAGGATCTGCTCCCATTCCTCGCCGCCCGGGCGGTAGAACAGCACCAGCTCGTCACGCGCCCGCCGCACCACGCCATTGACCGCGGCTTCCAGCGCACGCTGGTCGGCATCCTTGAACCGGCTCCTGAAGGCGAGGATCAGGCCCGCGCCCGCCAGCGCAATCCCGCCATCAGGCACCAGACCTGCCATGGCGAGGCACCCGCTGCCCGCAGCTTCCTCAAACAGCTGACGCAGTCTCACCATACGCGCCCCCCTTACCAAGCCCGGCAGAAGTCAAGCGCGAGTCAGCGCCCCTGTCGAGCGCTCTCTAAACCATCCCCTTGAGCGCATAGATCAGCTCCAGCGCGTCTTTCGGGCTGAGGCCGTCGGGGTCGACGGATTTGAGGCGCTCTTCCACGGCGCTGGGCTTTACCGCCGGGGCAGGGGGCTTGGCGGAGAAGAGGGGCAGGTCGGCCAGCGCCGCCGCGGGCGCGCCGTCAGATTCCAGCCGGTCGAGAATCTCGCGGGCGCGGGCCACGGCGGCAGAGGGCAGGCCGGCGCGGCGGGCAACCTCCACGCCATAGGAGCGGTCGGCGGGGCCGGGCTGGACCTCGTGCAGGAACACCAGCTCGCCCTTCCATTCCTTGGCGCGCAGCGAGCAATTGCCTGCCGCTTCCAGCGCGTCCACCAGGCGGGTCAGCTCGTGATAATGGGTGGCGAACAGGGCGCGGCAGGTATTGACGGCGTGCAAATGCTCCACTGCGGCCCAGGCGATGGACAGGCCGTCAAACGTGGCCGTGCCGCGCCCGATCTCGTCCAGAATGACCAGGGCGCGCGGGCCGGCCTGGTTGAGGATGGCGGCGGTCTCGATCATCTCGGCCATGAAGGTGGAGCGCCCGCGCGACAGATCATCCGCCGCGCCCACGCGCGAGAACAGCCGGTCCACCAGGCCGATGCGGGCCTTGCTGGCGGGGACATACAACCCCGCCTGCGCCATCACCGCGATCAGCGCATTCTGGCGCAGGAAGGTGGATTTGCCCGCCATGTTGGGCCCGGTGACCAGCATCAGGCGCGGATGGGTCTTGCCCGCGCCATCCAGCGCGCAGGCATTGGGCGTGAAGCGCCCCTCTCCGCCGCGCGCCAGCGCGGCTTCGACGACAGGATGGCGCCCGCCCTCGACCTCGAAGGCGAAACTGTCATCGACCACGGGCCGCGAGGCGCCGCTTTCGGCCGCCCACTCGGCGTTCGCAGCGGCCAGATCCAGCGCCGCCAGCGCGGACGCTGCGGCGCGGATGGCGTGGGCTTCGGCCTCGACCCGCGCGCGGAAGGCTTCAAACGTCTCCAGCTCCATGGCCAGAGCGCGCTCGCCGGCCTGGGCGATTTTGGCTTCCAGCTCGCCCAGCTCAGGGGTGGAGAAGCGCACCGCATTGGCCATGGTCTGGCGGTGGATGAAGGCATGGTCGCCCATCAGCGCATCGCCATGTCGCGCCGTGACCTCAATGAAATAGCCCAGAACATTGTTGTGCTTGACCTTCAGGCCCGCCACGCCGGTCTGATCGGCATAGGTTTTCTGCAGGCCCGCCACCACACGCCGCGACTGGTCGCGCAGGCTGCGCGCCTCATCCAGCGCGGCTGACCAGCCCGGCGCGATGAAGCCGCCATCGCGTGCCATGAGGGGCGGTTCAGGCGCCAGGGCACGCTCGGCGTCGGCCACAAGCGCCGCCAGCTCGGGCCGCGCCGCCAGCGACAGCGCGTCCAGCGCGGCGGCAAGGCTGGCGGGCGGGTTGGCCAGACGATCCTTGGCAAAGGCTGCGATCAGGCGCTCGCCTTCCTTCAGGGCGCGGGCCAGCTGGGCCAGATCGCGCGGTCCGCCGCGACCCAGCAAGAGCCGGGTCAGGCAGCGCGCCGGGTCCCCGGCGGCCTTCAGGCGCTCGCGCACGCTGGCGCGCACGGCCCGGTCCCCGGCGAACCAGGCCACGGCGTCCAGCCGCGCGTTGATCTCGACAGCGTCCATGGATGGGCGGGCGAGGCGTTCGGCCAGCAGGCGGGCGCCTGGCGCAGTGACGGTCCGGTCGATGGCGTCAATGAGGGAGCCCTTGCGCGCGCCCTGCAGGGTGCGCTCGATCTCCAGGCTGGCGCGGGCCGCCGGATCAATCGCCATCACCCCGCCAGCGCGTTCGGACCGGGGCGGCGTCAGGCGGGCGGGCGCGCCGGCTTGCGAGAGTTCCAGATAGTCGAGCAGCGCGCCCAGCGCCGCGATCTGCGCGCGGCTGAAATCGCCGAACGCCTCCAGGCTCTGCACCTCGAAGCGCTGCTTGAGCCGGCGCTCCCCGGCGCCCGCATCGAACTTGGCCCGCGCGCGCGACGTGATCGCGGCGGACGGGGCCAGGGTGGCGGCCAGGCGCGCATCCTCGTCCGCACACAGAAGCTCTGACGGGTTCAGCGCCGCCAGCTCGGCCTCCAGCGCGTCATCTGTGCTGAGCGCTGTGGACGCGAATGTACCGTCCGTAACATCGGCCCAGGCCAGCGCCCGCGTGCCGTCGGCCAGACGGGCCAGCGACGCGATGCGGTTGGCGCTGCGCGCGTCCAGCAGGTCTTCTTCTGTCAGCGTGCCCGGGGTGACGATGCGCGTGATGGCCCGGCGCACCACCGATTTGGCGCCGCGCTTCTTGGCTTCCGCCGGGTCCTCGATCTGCTCGCCCACGGCGACCTTGAAGCCCGCCTTGATCAGGCGCGACAGATAGCTCTGGGCGTGATGCACCGGCACGCCGCACATGGGGATGGGCTCGCCCTGATGCTCGCCGCGCTTGGTCAGGGCGATGTCCAGCGCCTCGGCGGCGCGCACGGCGTCATCGAAGAACAGCTCGTAGAAATCGCCCATGCGGTAGAACAAGAGCGCCTCGGCCGGCGCCTGCGCCCGCAGCTCCAGAAACTGCACCATCATGGGCGTGGCCCCCTCTGGCGTGGGGAAGGCGCGCTGCATCAGCGTGTCAGGATCAGCCGGACGGTTCATCGTGCGCAAATTACCCGTGCGCGGGCGCGGAGCAAGGCCTCATCCCGCGGCCTGACAGCGAGTTTGCCGCCGCGCCCGAACCTTGTAGGTTAGCGGTCCCGCCGCCCGATTTGTGACCCAGGAACACCCCGCCATGACCGACCGCCGCCCCCGCGTGGATGATGAGGAAGCGCTGAACTTCCACCGCTATCCCACGCCCGGCAAGATCGCGCTCCAACCCACCAAGCCCATGGCGACCCAGCGCGATCTGTCGCTGGCCTATTCGCCCGGCGTGGCGGCGCCGGTCAAGGCGATCGCGGCCGATCCGGACGCGGTCTACGACTACACCTCCAAGGGCAATATGGTGGCGGTGATCTCCAACGGGACCGCCATTCTGGGCCTGGGCGATCTGGGCGCGGCGGCCTCCAAGCCGGTGATGGAAGGCAAGGCGGTCCTGTTCAAGCGCTTCGCCGATGTGGACGCCATCGATATCGAGGTGGAGGAAAACGATCCTGACGCCTTCGTGGAATGCGTGCGCCGGTTCGGCAATACGTTCGGCGGCATCAATCTGGAAGACATCAAGGGCCCCGAGTGCTTCATCATCGAGCAGCGCCTGCGCGAGGCGCTGGATATCCCCGTCTTTCACGATGACCAGCACGGCACCGCCATCATCACCGCGGCCGGCATCATCAATGCCTGCGAACTGACCGGGCGCGAGATCAAGGACCTGAAAGTCGTGGTCAATGGCGCGGGCGCGGCGGGCATCGCGGTGCTGGAGCTGATCAAGGCCATGGGCGTGGCCCATGACAACGCGATTTTGTGCGACTCCAAAGGCGTCATCTACAAGGGCCGCACGCAAGGCATGAGCCAGTGGAAATCGGCCCACGCCGCCGACACCGATGCGCGCACCCTGGCCGAGGCTCTGGCCGGCGCGGACTGTTTCATCGGCCTGTCGGTGAAGGGCGCGGTGGATCAGGACATGGTCAAATCCATGGCCGCCAATCCCATCATCTTCGCCATGGCCAATCCCGATCCGGAGATCACGCCCGAAGACGTGCGCGCGGTGCGCGCTGACGCCATCATGGCCACGGGCCGGTCGGACTATCCCAACCAGGTCAATAACGTTTTGGGCTTCCCCTACATCTTTCGCGGCGCGCTGGATGTGCGCGCCAAGACCATCAATGAGGAGATGAAGATCGCCGCCGTGATGGCGCTGGCCGAGCTGGCGCGCGAGGACGTGCCCGACGAGGTCGCCGCCGCCTATCACGGCGCCCGGCCCACCTTCGGCAAGGATTACATCATCCCCGCCCCCTTCGACCCGCGTCTGATCAGCCACGTGCCGCCCTATGTGGCGAAAGCCGCGATGGATACCGGCGTGGCGCGCCGGCCCATCCCGGACATGGTCAGCTACAAGGCCTCGCTGGCCCGCCGGCTCGATCCCACCGCCGCGATCCTTCAGGGCATTCAGGATGAGATCCGCTCACGCCCGCGCAAGACCATCGTGTTCGCTGAAGGCGAGGAGTCGGCGGTGATCCGCGCCGCCTTCGCCTTCCAGAACCAGGATCTGGGCCGGGCCATCCTGATCGGCCGCGAGGAGCTGGTGCACGCCAATATGCGCCTTCTGGGCGTGCCGTCTGACGCCATCGAGATCATCAATGCGCGCCTGTCCGACCATAACGCCGACTATGCCGACTGGCTGTTTGCGCGCCTGCAGCGCCGGGGCTATCTGCGCCGCGACGTGACGCGCCTTGTGAATAATGACCGCAATATCTTCTCCGCCTGCATGGTGGCGCTGGGCCAGGCCGACGGCATGGTCACGGGCGCCACGCGCAATTACGCCCAGGCGCTGGACGATGTGCGCCTGGCGCTCGACGCCGCGCCGGGTGAGCGGGTGATGGGGATGAGCGTGCTGCTGTCGCGCGGACGCACGCTGTTCATCGCCGACACCAGCGTCACCGAGTTTCCCTCGCCCGAGGCGCTGGCCGATATGGCGGTGGAGACGGCGGCCGCCGCGCGCCGGTTCGGCGTCACGCCGCGCGTGGCCTTCCTGTCCTATTCCACCTTCGGCAATCCGGCGGGCGACCGGGCCGAGAAGGTGATCGAGGCGGTGCGCCTCATGGATCAGCGCGAGATCGATTTCGAATATGAGGGCGAGCTCAACGCCGATGTGGCCCTCGACCCCGACCACCGCCGACTCTACCCGTTCTCGCGCCTGTCCGGCCCGGCCAATATCCTGATCATGCCGGCCATCCATTCGGCCTCCATCGCCACCAAGCTGATGGGTGCAGCGGGCGGCGCCACGGTGCTGGGGCCCATGCTCCTGGGCATGGAAAAGCCGGTGCAGATCGCGCGCCTGGGCGCGGGCGTTTCCGACATCCTCACCCTGGCCGCGCTGGCCGCCCACGATCTGTCGCGCGAGGCGGCTGACAGCGTGGAGGCGGCGGAGGGTTAGGCTTCTTCCTCACACCCCAGGCCGCCGAGAATTTCCGCCCCCGCCTCTTCACCCCAAAAGCCCAGCGCGCGGGCGATCTGGCAGCGCTGCTCGGCGTCTAGGCGCGGGTCCTGCCCCAGATCGTCGATAATGGCGGCGCGCGTGTCGGCGCCGCGCATCAGCGCCGGTCCGCCATCCTGCGGCGTGTCAAAGCGCATCAGGGGGCCGTCGGCTTCGAACATTGGCCAATCCGGCCCGCCCGCATCGCCCGGTGCGCCATCGCGCGCAAACGCCGCCCAATAAGCGCCCATGGATCCGGCCAGCGCCTCGCGGCCGTCGCGATTGCGGCGGTTGAACAGGATGGGATCAATCTGGCCGAAGAAGTCGAAATTGTTGAAGATGAACGGGATTTCCATGGCATGGGCGGCGCCCAGCACGCGTGAGAGGTCCATGGTCAGGAATGATCCGCCTTCATCCCAGTCAAACCGGTAGGCCCAGATGGCGTCATGTCCGCCCGCGCGCATGGTGGCCGCCGGCTCATCCACCGCCCGCACGCGCCACATCCGGCCCTGATAGTCTGACAGCGCATCATAGAAATCCGGATCGCGCGGGCTGAACAACACGCCCAGCCGCCGGCGGGTGAGGGTCTCGACAAAGGCGTTGAACAGCTTGGTTTCATCCCGATTGGTGCCGGTGATCAGCGGCACGGCGTTGAACCCGTCGGCGCGCGCGAACGCCCCGATCAGCCCGTCGCGCGGCAGGCTCACCCCGTCGGCGATCATGCGTGGCAGATCACCCAGCGGCCCGCCGCCGCCATAGGCCCGGTATATGTCCGCGAGGTCCGCGCCGCGCACGGCATTCGCGTCTGCGCCGTCCCCGGCGAAGCGGGACGCGGCGTCCAGCGCGTTGTTCTCCGCAGCCGATTGCGCGTCTTCCAAGGTCATCGAGGTGAAGCTGCCCGACTGGATGATCGCCCGGTGAAACAGGCCCGAGGCCAGCGGCGAGCCCAACAGGCCCGCCACATTATGACCGCCCGCGCTTTCGCCGAAAATCGTCACGCGCGACGCATCGCCGCCAAACTGGGCGATATTGTCCTGCACCCAGTCCAGCGCCGCGATCAGGTCCAGCAGGGCGAAATTGGCCGCCGCGTCCTCGGGCGTCTGCGCGTCGGCCTCGATCAGCGGATGAGCGAAAAAGCCCAAGGGCCCCAGCCGGTACTGCACCACCGCCACCACCACATTTTCAGCCGCCGCCAGCGCCGCGCCGTCATACTGGCTGGCATGGCCCCAGACGTTTGAGCCGCCATGAATCCACACCATCACAGGCAGGGCCGCGCTGTCCGGACCGGCGCCGGCAGGCGCGTAGATGTCCATCTGAAGGCAGTCTTCCGATCCGATCAGATCGCCCGGGCTCACCCCGCTGGCCGCCGCCGACAGGGCGTTGGCCACCTGCGGACAGGGATCGGGATGGGCCAGCGCCTCGCGCACACCCTCCCACGCCGGGGCGGGCCTGGGCGCGCGCCAGCGCAGATCGCCCTGCGGCGCCGCAGCGAAGGGTACGCCCTGCCAGATATGGGCGCTGGCGCCGTCAATCGCGTCTTCGCGGGTAAAGCCGATGATCTGGCCTTGCGCGATGGTGCGCTGCGTCGCCGCATCCGCCACCGGCGTCTCAGGGCCTCCGGCACAGCCGGACACAAGCGCGCTCAGGACGAGCATGGCGGTGATGGTGCGCATCATGGGCAAGTCCCCCCTTCAGGTCCGGCGCGGACCTCATCGGGAAGGGAGTATGGCGCACCGCGCGCTCACGGCAAGCCGGGCTTGGCCACAAGACGTGCGAACGGCATAAGGCGTGGCCCGCTCACCTCAGCCGCCCGGACTTTCGAGATGAAACCTGACGCCTTCCGCCTGACCCGAGAGACCTATCCGGTCTCGGTCATCGTGCCGTCGCGCTTTCGTGATCTGGACACGCTGGGCCATCTCAACAATGTGGCCTTGGGCTCATTCTACGAAGAGGGCCGCGCCTGCCTCAACCGCGCCGCCTTCCCGCTTGAGATGCGCCATGAGAGCGGGCTGCGCATGCTGATCGCCGACGTGCACATCGCCTATCTGGCCGAGGCGCACTATCCCGGCGATATCGAGGTGGCGGCGGGCGTCAGCCATATCGGCCGGTCGAGCTACACCATCGCGCTCGCCCTGTTCCAGAACGGGCAATGCGTCGGCACGTGCGAAACCGTGCTGGTTGTCACCGATGACAATGGCGCGGTGGAGATCCCGCCCGCCCAGCGCGCGGCGCTGGAGGGTCTGAAGCTGACGTCGGATTGAACCACAGCCCGGACCGCGCGATCGAATGGCGGTGGCCGGCATCAGCGCCCAAGATACATGTATTGTGACGCGATCGGATCGACGACGCGATCAAAGCGGGCGTGATAGTAGGCCGAGTTCGTGACCCCCGGAACTGGCTTTTTGGGGAAATTCACCGACGGGTCGGTCAGCGCAATCACGTCGGTGAAGCCGGCGAATTCGATCATTCGCTTGAACAAGGCGTGCGTCGGATGCCAGCCGGCAAGGACCTGCTCGTAAGCTTCCCAGCGCTCCGGCGACATCGCCGCTGACGTGGACAGCCGGTTGGCCATAATCAGATCGTCGCCCGCACAGGTCTGGTTCGAAATGATGAGGTCTTGCCCCTTCACCGTGGACAGATAGTCGAGCACGAACTGCTGGGAGCGGAAATGGTAGATCAATCCAAGACACATCACCGTGTCGAACGCGCCAAGCCTGTGCGCGTCAAACAGGCCCTCGCTGCGCAGTTCGATGTCAAGGCCTTCCTGCGAGATGATCTCGCTGACAATTTTGACAGCCTTCCCCTTATTCATCCCGTACGGGTCCGGCTCGATGGCCAGCACAGACGCCCCGCGCCGGGCGAGCTCAATGCTGAGGCCGCTGGTATTCGCGCCGATATCCAGCACCCGGCGTCCGCGCCAATACTCATCACCCAACGGACCGGTAACCGCATTGAGCAGTGACAGGCTGTTCCAGCGGCCAGGGAACAGAACTTCCCCCGACGGGGCATGAATCGACTGGCAGCCTCTGATGGTGGTCTGGTCGGTCATCATCGTCCCCGGCAGCCATTGGCTTAATTCGATCACATGTATTTGTTCCAGAGGCGAGACTACGCGACGTTCGACGGAACCGTCATCACACGACTTCCCGGACGAAGACGCGCCGCGCTCAACGGTCCGCCATCTGCGCCGTATCAGGACGGCAACGAGCAGGGTGTCCGCGAAAGGCCGGCGCTGGCCGGACCGTCGTCAGATCGCGCCCTGCACCCACTCCACCAGCTTGCTCTTGGGAAGGGCGCCGACCTTGGTGGCGGCGATCTCGCCGTTCTTGAACAGGATCATGGTGGGGATGCCGCGCACGCCATACTTGCTGGGCGCCATCGGATTTTCGTCGATATTGACCTTGGCCACGGTCAGCTTGCCGGCCATGTCGTTGGAAATATCTTCCAGCGCCGGAGCGATCTGGCGGCAGGGCCCGCACCATTCGGCCCAGAAATCCACCAGCACCGGGCCGTCAGCCTTGAGCACGTCGGCGTCAAAGGAATCGTCGGTCACCGTCTTGGTCGCCATCGAAATCGCTCCTTGTCATATCCTGGGCCGGTCCGGGGTCGGGCGGCCCTTGGGGTTGTCCGCATCTAGGAAGGCGCGCGCTTGCGGTCAAGCGCGCCGGGCTTTGCCGATCCGCGCCAGTGTCTCGTCGAGCAGCCCCTCAGGCAGCTCCATCAGGCGCGGACCATCGGTCCACAACAACGCGCAGCGCACCGGCCTGCCGGCATGCAGGCCCTGCAAAAGCGCGCGGTACGCCGCCATCTGGGCGAGATAGGTGAGCGGCACGTTCGCCACGTCCTGCGGCGGCGGGCGATTGGTTTTGTAATCCACGATCAGGATTTCGTGACCGGTCACCACCAGCCGGTCGATCTGGCCGTTGATCACCACATCCTCCGGCAATCCCGGCGCCCGGCCGGACACCGACACCTCGGCGCGCGACCCCGGACCAAAGAGCGGCGCAAACGACGGATCGTCCAGCACTTTGAAGGTTTCCGCCGCGATCTCGGTGCGCTGCGCGTCGTTGAGATCAGCCTGGGCGGCCAGATAGCGCGCGGCGGACGACCCGCGGCGGTCGCGCGGCAGATCGGGCAAGGTCTGCAACAGCTTGTGGATCAACGCCCCGCGCCGGAAGCGCGCCTCGCCGCCTTCGGCCAGCGGGGACAGCGACACGGGCGCAAACCCGCCCGCCTCGTCCTCCAGCAGACGCGAGGGCGCCGCCGCGCGCGGGGCCGCCGGCTCTGCGGGGACAGGCGCGCGCGACCAGCCGGGCAGAGCCGCGTGCGGGGCGGCATCCTGCGCCTTGCCCAGCGGCTGCGGATTCGGTCCCAGACGCAGGCCGGGCTCCGACAGCCAGCCATGGCGGTCGGCCATCGCATTGACCGGCGTCCGGATCGGGCGCCAGTCCGGCCCGCGCCAGGCCCGCGCGCACCGCTCATACCAGCTTCCCGCGCTGACCTCGCCGGTCCCGTGGCCATGGCGGTGCCCGCATACCACCAGCCGGTCGCGCGCGCGGGTCAGGGCCACGTACAATAGGCGGATATACTCGCCATCCTGATCCAGCTCGGCGCGTTCCTTCATGGACGCCACCAGGCGCGGTGGAACAGACGAATCCGGCGCCCAGATCAGCCCGGCGTCCGGGTGGGCGTACAGCCCGCCGCTCTTGTTCCTCGGCAGCTGGGTGGTGTCGGGCAGGAAGACGATGGGCGCTTCCAGACCCTTGGCCCCGTGTACGGTCATCACCCGCACCTCGCCGCGCCCGGCCTCCATCTCACGCTTGATCTGGCCCTCGTCCGCCGCCAGCGCCGTGATGAAACGCGCCAGCGAGGGCGCGCCCTCGCGCTCATGGGCCAAAGCCCGGCTCAAGAATTCCTCTACCGGATCGCGCGCCTCTTCGCCCAGCCGGGCATAGATGCGCGACAAACGGCTTTCGCCGGTGGCCGACGCGCCCGTCAAAAAGCCGGCGAACAGGGCGTAGGGCGCCTCGGTCTCCACCCGTCCGCGCACGGCGTCCAGCGCCGCGCGCGCTTCAGCAAAGCGCGGATCATCGCTATGGCGCAGCTTGTCCCAGAGCCGGCGTCCGGGCCGCTGGCTGAGATCGAACAGGGCGTCGTCATCAAGGGGCGGCAGCGGGCTGGAGACCGGATGGAAGACCGGGCTTTTGAGCACTTCAGCCAGCGCCAGATCGTCTTCAGGCAGCAGGGCGAACCGGCCCAGCGACAGCAAATCCTCCACCACCAGCTGGTCGGCCAGGGTCATGCGGTCGGCGCCGGCCACCGGCACGCCATTGAGTTTCAGCCTGCGGATAATCTCCTCGAACAATCCGCCGCTGCGCCGGCGCACCAGCACCAGAATATCGCCTGCCTTGGCAGGCCGCAGCCGCCAGGGCTTGCCTTCCTCCCACACGCCATCGCCGCGTTCGATGATGGCGGCGATCTCGTCGGCCACCGCCTGGGCCAGCTGATTGCGCTCGGACCGCTCCTCGCGCGCATCCACCGGCTCGATCTCCAGCGTATCGGCTTCCAGACCCTCCGGACGCGGAATGGCGGGCCAGCTCTCGACGCAGCCCGGCATGCCCTGACGCGCCGCGCGATGGGGCGGATAGCGGTGGAACGGCAGGGGGTCGCGCGCCGTCTCCGTCTCCGGGTCCGACATCAGGAATTTGCGCTCCAGCACGGCGCCGGCGTCATCAGGCTCCGCCGCCTCCAGCGCCGCCTGTTCGGCTGAGAACGCGTCATCCACCGCCCGCAGCACTTCGGGCGCGGAGCGGAAAGACGCATCCAGCGCAGGGCTCGCAAAGGCGAGGCCGGCGCCATGGGTTTCGGCTTCAAGCCTTGCGCGCTGGGCCAGGAACTGGCGCGGATCGGCCTTCTGGAAGGAATAGATAGACTGTTTCTCGTCGCCCACGCAGAACACGGTGCGCAGCGGGCCGTCGGCGCGGGCGCCGGACCCGGAGAAAAATTCCTCCGTCAGCGCATTGATCACCGCCCACTGGTCGGGCGCCGTATCCTGCGCTTCGTCCACCAGCACATGATCCAGCCCTTCATCGAGCTTGTAGAGCACCCAGGCGCTGAGGTCAGAATCGGTGAGCAAAGCACGCGCGCGCACCACCAGATCGGCGAAATCCACCCGGCGCAGGCGGCTCATGCGCGCCTCATAAGCCTCGATGGCGGCGAAACCGATCTGCAGGGCGGCGCGGGTGGCGGCGTTGGCGCGCGCGGCGGCGATGCCGGGCAGCACCTCGTCCATGATGCGGTGCATTTCATTGCCGTCATCGCCATAGAGCGTGGCCAGAATGCGGTAGCGCTCGCCCAGCGCCTTGCCGTAGAAACTGCCGGGTTTCTTGAACGTGCCGCTTTTGGTCAGCACGAAGTCGAGATAGTCCGAGATCGCGTCTTCACCCGACACCGTGGCGGCTTCCAGCACGCCGGCGAGCGCCGCGGCGCTCTTGTTTTCAGTCTTGGAGGTCCCGGCCTGGAACGCCGACAGGGCCGCTTCCAGATCATCCACGGGCGTATCGTCCCACGCCTCCTCCAGCGCGGAGGCTTCGTCCGCATCCGGAGCGACTTTCAGCGCTGCGCTCGCCCGGTTCATCAGCGCGTCCAGCGACCCGGCGGCGTCCAGGCAGGCGCGCAGCTCGTGACGGCGGGCCAGGGCGAAGGAGGCGATCTCGGCTGGCTTGTCAGACCCGGCCTCCAGCGCCTGGGCGATGGCGTCCGCCAGCGGACCATCGGGCGCGCGCGCCGCCTCGCCCCAGACAGCCTGCAGCGCCTCTTCAGTGATGACGCCCTTGACCGCATCGTCCTGAACCTCAAAGCCCGGCGGCAGGCCGGCCTCCAGCGGGAAGCGCCGCAAGAGGCTTTCGCAGAACGCATGCAGGGTCTGGATTTTCAGGCCCCCCGGCGTCTCCAGCGCGCGGGCGAACAACTGGCGCGCGGCGGCGAGATCATGGGTTGCTTCAGCGCCGCCCGACAGCGCGGCCATTTCGGCGCGCAGCTGATCGTCCGGCATCACCGACCAGGCGCCCAGCTTGCGGAACAGGCGCGTCTGCATCTCGCCTGCGGCGGCCTTGGTGAAGGTCACGCACAATATGCGTTCGGGCGCCGCGCCGCCCAGCAGCAAGCGCGCCACCCGGTCGACCAGAACGCGTGTTTTGCCCGATCCGGCATTGGCCTCCACGAACACGCTGCGCGCCGGATCGGCGGCGTCACGCTGGGCCTGGCTGGCGGCTTCGACGACAATCGGATCAAATCCCGGCGTGCTCATGATCCGCCCCCCTCGCCGCCTTCGCCGGGGGCGCTCGCCCATTCCTTGCGCCGGGCCAGATGATCATAGACGCCGTAGGTGTTGACCCATTTGCGCCGCGGCTGGCTGGGATAGCCCGTCTCCGGATCGTCAAACCGCGTAATCCAGTCGATCAGATCCTCGCGCGCATCGCGCATCAGGTCAGACGCTTCATCCGTGCCCGGATATTTGACGATAGAGGCCTCTTCGCCCGGGTCCTTGCCGCCGCCGGCTTTCAGATAAATCAGATCACCCGGCTCGTGGCGCGGGCAGTCCTCAAACCCGCCCTGCGCGGCGATCAGGGCGGTCAGCGCCAGCTGGGGCGCGAAGAAGGCGGCCGCCTCTTTGGCGCTGGGGGCCGAGCCGGTCTTGTAATCAATAATGTCCAGCGCCCCGTCCGGGCGCAGATCAATCCGGTCGGCGCGCGCGCTCAGGGTGAACGGTCCACCCGGCGCGTCGTTCAGGGTCAGCGCGCCGCGCCTCTCCAGAATCTCGGGGAGGAAGCCGGCCCGGCGTCGCTCACCCTCCCAGTCCATCATGAAATGCGCCGCGCGCGCGAACCGCGCGAGCTCCAGCCCCAGCATGGCCTCGGGCATGCCGGCCTCCAAAAGCGCGTCGCGCCCCGCCGCCATCAGCCGGTCCCAGGCGTCGCGCGGCAGATCATCCGCGCGCCCCAGGTCTTTGACCCAGACCTCGAAGGCCGTGTGATAGGCATTGCCCCGCTCGGCCGGGCCTGGCGCCTGGTCGGGCGCCTTCAGCTCTCTCAGGCCCAGCACATGCTTGGCGTAGATCGCATACGGATCGCGCACCCAGGTGGAGATGTCGGTGACCCACAGCGCGCGCGGCCGCTTGTCCACCGGCGGGCGCGGTTCGGGCGGATTGACGCCGGTGCGGGCGCCCGGCTCATCCAGCTGGCGCGCCAGCGCCAGATAATCCGTCGCCGGCGCCAGCGCTTTATCCGCCGCCTCGCCCAGCGCCCCGCGCGCCAGCGTCTGCAGCCGCCACAGCCAGCGCGACGCCACGGTGGGCGCGCCGTCCACGCGGGTGGAGCGGGTCAGGATCACCTCGGGCAGGCAGGCGAGCTGGGCGAAATCATGGGCGGCCAGGCCAAAGCGCTGTTCGGGCGCGGCGAGGCCGGCGCGGGCGCGCATCCCGAGACTCATGAACGGATCGGCCTTGGCCGGCGCCGGCCAGACGCCTTCATTCAGGCCCGCCAGGATCACCCGGTCGGCGCTGATCAGGCGCGCTTCCAGTGGGCCCAGCACCTGCAGGCGTGGATGCCCGCCCGCACGCTGTCGCACCATGCGGCTGCGAGCGGCCTCCAGAAAAGCGCCGGCGAAATCATGCAAGGACAGCGCGGTCAGCGCCTCGGCCTCGTGCAAGAAGGCGCGCACCAGACCCGCCGCCGCCTCGCCCGCATCCCCGGCCCATAGCCGGTCCGCGCCCGCATGCGTCTCATCCGCCGCCAGCGCCTCGCCAGCCTCGGCCAGCGCTTTGGCCCAGTCCGCACACGGATGATCGCCGGCAAGCCCCGTCAGCGGGGCCATCGCCGCCATCGTCAGGTCGATCAGCGCCAGCCAGCGCTCGCGCTGCGGCTCGACTCGGTCAGGCAGGTCAGCGGTCTCGACCGAGCGGCGCAGGGCGGCCCAGTCATGGCCGGGCCGGCGCCCGCGCAGGGTCCAGCGCTCCAGTGGCATCAGGTCCAGCGACAGCTGGGCGCGCGTCTCGCCCAGCGCAAACAGGGGTGAGGCGGACAGGGCGATGAAGGCCAAAGCGGATCCCGGATCGCGCGCGGCTTCGAGGATGCGCATCAGAAAGGCGCCCGGCGGCGTGTGGGACAGGGGCGCGCCGGCCGAATCGTCCAGCGTCACGCCAAAGCGCTCCATCTCCACGATGACCCGGCGGGCCAGCCCCCGGTCGGGCGTCACCAGCACGGCGCGGTGCGCCGGGGTCTCCAGCGTTTCACGCAAGGCCAGCGCGATGGCGCGTGCTTCCTCGGCGGGGGCGGGGGCCTCGATCAGGCTGAGCCCGTCGAGGGCCTGAATGAAGGCCTGATCGCCGCGTCCCGCTTCGATGGCGCGCACCTGGTTGAGCCAGTCGCCGGTGGCGCGCGCGGGCCGCAGCGCCTCGGCGATGACCCGCGCCCGCGCCGCCTGCCGCGCGCCGGGCTCGGCGCCGGGCCAGACGGGGATGGTGCCATGGTCTAGCTCCAGCCGCTCCAGCAGCGCCTTCATGGCGCGCTGGGGATGGGTGTCGTCCACCTCGTCCCACGCCGCCTCGTCCATGGCTGTGTCGAGGCCGGGCAGCACCACGCAGCCCTGTTTGAGCTGCGCCACCACAGCCAGCAAATCGGCCGCCGCCGGGATGGAGCCGGTGGAGCCGGCCGCGATCACCGGACCGGGCGGCGGCGTCTCGCGCCAGCGTGCGGCCAGCGCACTTAAGAGCCTTGAGCGCCGTTCCGCCGGGTCCACAAGCCCCAGCTCGGCCAGACGTGCGGGCCAGGCCTCCAGAATAATGTCGAGAAACAGCGCCGCTTCCTGCCGGTGGGCGGGCAGCGCGGCGCGGATATCGGCGTCCAGCGCCGACAGATCACGCACCCCCGCCGTCGCCAGATCATCCACAAGGCGCGCCAGATCCCCGGCCAGCGCCAGCGCCCCGCCCGCCCCCATGGACCGGCCTGCCGCCGCCTCGCGCTGCAGCACCAGGCGGGCGAGTTCAAACTGGCGCCGCGCCGGCGAGACCGCGTCGGGCGCAGCCTCAGCCAGTTCGCCGGGCTCGAACGGGGGATCGTCGGCGTCCACATCGCCAATGGGGCGGATCATGGGCAGCAGCGCCGCGCCGGGTCCGCCTTCAAGGCCTGCAAAAGCGTCCGCCAGCGCCCGGCCCGCCCGCCGCGTGGGGGCCAGCACGGTCACCCCCGCCAGCGCGCCGGGATCGGGAAAGGCGCGGCTCAGACCCCGCGCCAGCACGCTCAGGAAGGGCGCGCCGGCGGGCAGGGTGAAGACACGCGGCGCAGGGCCGGAGAACAGGTCATGGGCGCTCATAAACCAGAGCGTAGCCGATTCTCCGCCGCGTCACGCGCTTGCGGATCGCCCACATGCATCCAGAACGCGTCCATGACGCAGCCAAACACGCGCCCCTTCGCCAGCGCCTCATCCCAGAGCCTGTTGGTGGAAAAGGGCTCGACGGCCCGGCCCGCCAGCACGCGGGGGTTCATCACCTGCACGCCGGCATAGGCGAAGGGGGCGGTCGGGCGCTCGCCGCGCCGCGTCAGGCGGCCCTCAGCGTCCAGATAAAAATCACCCGGCCCGTCAAAGCCCAGCGTGTGATCGAGCCGCGCCAGCATCAGCCGGAAATCCATGCGCCCGGGATCGAAGCCATCGGCCAGACGCGGCAGCTCGGCCTGCGTCCCGTCCACCCACAGCGCATCGATATTGGCGGTGAAGATGGGGCCGCGACCCAGCAGCGGCGCGGCCTTGGCCAGCCCGCCGCCGGTTTCGAGCAGCTGGTCGCGCTCGTCGGAGATGAGGATCTCCGGTTTGGTCCGGCCTGACAGATGAGTTTCCAGCGCGTCGGCGAAGTGATGGACATTCACCACCGCGCGCGCCACGCCTGCGCCCGCCAGCTTGTCCAGCGTCCAGTCGATCAGCGCCTTGCCGTCCACCGCCACCAGCGCCTTGCAGCGGTCATCGGTCAGCGGACGCATGCGCGAGCCGACGCCCGCCGCCATGACCATGGCGGTGGTGATCGTCACGTGTCCGCCTCCGCATAGACGCCCGGCGCGGCCTCACGCACCAGGGCGCGCACCTCGGCCAGGGCGGGATGGGCGATGTCGCGCACAAAATGGCGCGCCACGCGTGGCAGAAGGTCGAGATATCGCGCCTTGCCGTCGCGCTCGGCGAGACGCACGAAAATCCCCAGAATCTTGGCGTTGCGCTGGGCGGCGAGCACCGCGCAGGCCGCGTCGAACGCCTCGCGGTCGGCCAGACCGGCGGCGGCGAAGAAGCGGTCGGTGAGGGGCTGCGCAAGCTCCGGCTTCACGTCGCGTCTTGCGTCTTCGATCAGCGAGATCAGATCATAGGCGGGGTGGCCGAACAGGGCGTCCTGAAAATCCAGAAGGCCCACCTGCGCCTCGGCCTGCCGCTCGGGCAGCCAGATCAGATTCTCCGCATGGAAATCGCGCAGCACAAGACCGGGCGCATGGGCGTCCAGAACCTTGAAGGCGCGCCGCCAGGCGTCGGCCCAGTCATCGCGCAGGGCGGGCTTGAAGTCGCCGCCCCGGAAGGGCGCATACCAGTCAAGCATCAGCTCGGTCTCGGCCAGCAGGGCTTCGGCGTCATAGTCCTGAATGCGCCAGCTGCGCCCGAAGGCTTCAGGTTCGGCTTCGATTGTGGAGCGGTAGAGCGCGGCCAGCGTGTCGACCGCGCCCGCATACAGCCGCCCCTCATGGGCGCGCTGGGGGATCAGGCGGGCATACAGATCATCGCCCAGATCCTCGATCAGCAGATAGCCCGCCTCTTGGTCGGCGGCATAGACGCGCGGCGCGGAAAAGCCGCGCGCCGTCAGCGCGCCGGCGATGGCCGCAAAGGCGGCGGTGCTGTTGCCCGCCAGCCGGGCGCGGGCGTTATAGCCCAGCGCCCTGCGGGCCTGCGGATCGGCGTCCGGCGGGCAGGCGGGGGCTTCGGCGGCGCCGGGGGCGTCCATCAGCACAGCCGACCGCCCGCCCTCGCTCAGGCGCACATAGGCGCGGGTGGAGGCGTCGCCGGGGAACGGCGTCTCGCGGGCGTCCGCCCAGCCGGAGTCGCGGATCAGCGCAGCCCGGCGCTCCGTGCGGTCAGAGGAGGGAATCAAGGCGCGTCTCCCAGCTGCCATGGGCGGCAAGGCGCACACCTCGCCCGCCATCGCCGGTCTCTTCAAGGCGAATGTCCAGCCGGTCGGCCGGGCGCCATGCGCCCAGCCGGTCGGGCCACTCGATCAACGCCGCGCCTTGGTCCAGCGCCTCGTCCAGGCCCAGCTCGTCGAGCTCGCCAGTATCTTCCAGCCGGTAGAGATCAGCGTGCAGCAGGCCGAACCCGGCCTGCGCCTCATAGCTCTGCACCAGCGTGTAGGTGGGGCTCGGCGCGTCGGTCTCGCCGGTCAGCGCCGCGATGATGGCGCGCGCCAGCGTAGTCTTGCCCGCGCCCAGATCGCCTTCCAGCAGCACCGCGTCGCCCGCCTCAAGCTGCGCCGCGATGCGCGCGCCGAGCGAGGCGGCGTCGTCAGGGCTGGCGAGATGGAGGCGGCGTTCACGCATGACCGCGCTGATAGCGCGGCGCGCGCGGTTGCGGCAAGGCGTGAACCGCCTGCTTGACTTCGCGGCTTCCGCGCGGCGTCCTGCGGCCCTCATGACGGCGGAACAGGCGGCGCGGGCGTGACAGCGGGAACCGTGATCATCGGGGCGGGCCAGGCCGGCCTGTCGGCGGCCGAGGCGCTGCGCAAGCGCGGCTATGAGGGCCCGGTCACGCTGATCGGCGTTGAATTCGCCCCGCCCTACCAGCGCCCGCCTCTGTCCAAGGGTTATCTGTCGGGCGAATTGCCAGCCGAGCGGCTGTGGCTGAAGCCCGAAGCCTATTTTGACGCGGCCCGCATCCATTTGCGCACCGGCGTGCATGTCACGCGGATCGACCGGGGCGTCAAATGCGTCATCACCGGCGAGGGCGAGGCCATCGCCTATGATTATCTCATTCTGGCCACGGGCGGTGCGGCGCGGCGCCTGGCCCTGCCGGGAGCGGAGCTGCCGGGCGTGCACGTGCTGCGCAGCCTCGCCCAGGCCGACGCCTTGTCGGACGCCATGGCGGGCGCGAAGCGGCTGGCGATCATCGGGGCGGGCTATATCGGACTGGAAGTGGCGGCCAGCGCGCGAAAGCGCGGGCTTGAAGTGAGCGTGCTGGAAGCCGCCGACCGGCCCATGGCGCGCACGGCGAGCCCCCTGCTGGGCGGCTGGTTCGGGGCGCTGCATCGCGGCTATGGCGTCGATCTTCAGGTCAGCACGGGCGTGGCGGCCATCACCGGTGCGGCGCGCGCCGACGGCGTGCGCCTGGCCGATGGTGAGCGGATCGAGGCCGATCTGGTGCTGATCGCCGCCGGGCTGGTTGCGGGCACACAGCTGGCAGAAGAGGCGGGGCTCGCCTGCGCTGACGGCATTCTGGTGGACGCGCATGCGCGCACGAGCGACCGCGACATTTTCGCCATCGGCGATGTGGCGCGCTTTGAGTCCGGTCTCTACGGCCGCTCGATCCGGCTGGAATCGGTCCAGAACGCTATCGAACAGGGCCGCGCCGCCGCAGCGGCGATCTGCGGCGCGCCGGTCACATATGATCCCGTCCCGTGGTTCTGGTCAGACCAGTACGCCATGAAACTGCAGATCGCCGGGCTGATCGACGGCGCCGACCAGATGGTGCGCCGCGGCGATCCCGAAGAGGGCGCGTTCGCCCTGTTTCACCTGAAGGATGGCGTGCTGATCGCCTGCGAGGCGGTCAACGCCGCGCCGGAATTCATGGCCGCCCAGCGCCTGATCGCGGCGCGCGCCCGGCCCGATCCCGACGCATTGCGGGACGTGACAGTGGCGATGCGCGCCTTCCTGTCCTAAATAGCGCCCCGGCGCACGCCTCTGACCAGCATGGGACCCGACTTCTTCATGGCGAAAATCACCTATATCGAGCATTCCGGCGCAGAACATGTGGTGGATGTAGAGACCGGCCTGACCGTTATGGAAGGCGCGATCCGCAACCTGGTGCCGGGCATCGACGCAGACTGCGGCGGCGCGTGCGCCTGCGCGACGTGCCATGTCTATGTCGACCCGGCCTGGATGCCGCTGACTGGTCCGCGCGAGTCCATGGAAGAGTCCATGCTCGATTTTGCGGGCGATGTGCGGGACAATTCGCGTCTTTCGTGCCAGATTAAGGTGAACGAGGCGCTCGACGGTCTGATCGTGCGCCTGCCCGAGCAGCAGGGCTGAGACGATATCGCCTGTGATCCGCTGGGGAGGGCGGACGCAGGCGGCGCTCCGCAGCGCTGCGCCCGGACGCCAGCGAGGGGACGCACGCCATGGCGCAATCGCAACCGGCAGGATCAGGACTTGCGGCGCCGATCTGCGTCCTGATCGCAGCATTGGCCCTGAGCGCCTGTTCGGAAGGCGCTCCGCCCCGCACAGTGACTGTCGGCGAGGACAGCTATCCGGTCCATCACCTGGTCAGCCTCACCGATCCCTGGACTGATCTCTATATCGCGCCGGACCACAACGTGTTCATCGAGTTCGGCCGCGCCGAGCCGGTGATCGCCTGCGAAGCGGCGGGCTATCATTGTCAGGAATGGCCCTTCGTCTTCGCCTTCCCGCTGCGCGGCGACGCGCCGGAGGACGGCTGGAGCGTCGGCGATTACCAGTTCCGCATCGTCGAGCAGGTGGAGCGGCGCTTTTGCGGGCGCGCGCGAGAGGCCTATCTGATCGAAGGCGCCAACCCCGCTGGCTGGGCGACGCGGGTCTGGTACCATCCTGATTTCGGCGTCTACGCGGTGATGAGCGGCCAGTCTGAAGACGGCGAGATGGTCACGGTAGAGCGCGCCTACACCACATGCGACCGGGGTCTTTACGCCCGGCAAGGCGGCGGGCTGGATGGTCTGATGGACGGGTGGCCGTTCTAGGTCATCGCGCCAGTAATCGCGCCCAAAACTGATCCAGGTTAGCTCGACGGCCGCGCGAGCGGCTATCTTCACATTGCCGGGGAAACGAGCGAACGCAAGACAAGCGGAGCGCCCATGGACCGGAACACCGACCTTGCCAGACCCACGCCCTTTTCCCGGCTTATGTACCTTGCCGGCTTCATCGTGCTTGCCCGGGTCGTTCTCGGATTCCTCGGGTTGCATTGAGCCTGCGGGCAAGCGCCCCGCTCTGATCGTCAGCCCCAACTGAAACCAACCGGCGCGCACCTGTCGCAAGCGACAGGCGCGTGTTGATGTGAGCCCCGGCACAATCCGGGGTCATCGCCCCCTGTCTGGAGAGACCCCCATGAATGCTATGACATCGCCGAACAAAGCCTCTGGCGACCACGACGACCTGAAGGCGCAGATTGAATCCCTGCGCAAGGACCTGTCCGAACTGGCCGCCACCGTCACTGACGACGTGTCTGACAGCATCGAGGATGCCGGCCGCAAGATCAGCAAGTCCGGCAAGGACGCCACGAAACGGGCCACCAAGGCGGTGCGTAACAATCCGCTGGCGGCTGTGGGCATCGCTGCGGGCTTCGGCCTCGTTGTGGGCCTGCTTCTGCACAAGGGCTGATCCGCCATGACGTTGCCGCTCCTCGCGCCTCTGCGCGACCTGATCGCCGGTCATGCCGGCAAGGCCGCGGAACAGGCTGCAGCATCGACCGCCACCGTGGCGCTCGGCGGGGTCGCGGCTGCCTTCCTGACAGCGGCGGGCGTGGTATCGCTCGCCGCCGTCATCGGGTTTGCTCTCGCCTCGCTGGCCTTCGCCGCCCTGTTCGTCCTGCTGGCGCTGGCCGTGCATCTGTACGCCCGTCAGCGCGCCAAGCGGCGCGCGGCCCAGATCGCGTCAGCCGAGAGCCGCGCTGTCGCCGACGCCGCCATGGCCAGCGCCGCGCTCAAGCTGGTGGTGCCCTTGCTGTCTGTGGCAGGCGGTATCGCCGCCGTCGTGATGGCGCGCCGGTCGTGATGACGGCCCGAAAGAATCGCCCGGCCCGGCCACGCCGGGCGGGAACGAAAACCCGCTGATGCACGTTAGCGTGATACCGGCGATGCCCGGTGAAGATGCCAACCGCTCAGGCCGTCTCCAGTTCAGATCCCTGGCCTGGTCCGGCGCTGACGATCAGGAAGAGGATGACGATCATGGGTGACGACCGCACCAAAGGAACCGCCAAGCAGGCCAAGGGCAATGTCAAGGAGACCGCCGGCAAGGTCACCGGAAACAAGAAGCTGGAATTTGAAGGCAAGGCCGACAAGGCCGCCGGCTCGGTCCAGAAGAATGTCGGCAAGGCCAAGGACGCGGCCCGCAAGGGTTAGACCCTGACGCCAGCCTGCCGCCCGGACGGGGCGCAGCCTGACCGAACGCCGCTAGGCGGGCGTCAGGCGCGCTCCGTTCAGCGCTTAATCGCCGGACCATTTTGAAGAAAAGGATAGCCTCATGCTTGGAACCATTCTGATTATCATCCTGATTCTCGCCCTGATCGGCGCGCTGCCGCGCTGGGGCCACAGCCGGTCCTGGGGCTACGCGCCCAGCGGCGGGGTCGGGGTCATTCTTGTGATCCTGATCATCCTGGTTCTGCTGGGCTATCTGTGACGCCATGATCGGCTGGCGCACCCCGGGGCGGACGGACAGGCCGCACGCCCCGGGGTCCCGGCGGACGTCGTCATCAGGGGCGGCGCACCGAATTGCCGCCGTCCAGAATGCTGTTGATCAGCGCGGCGACGGCGGCGTGGAGCGCGTCATGCTCGCCTGCGGGCGCTTCTTCATGGGCGGACGCCGCATCCTTGAGGATTCCGACAATTTCGGCCTCGGGCAGAATATTGCGGTCGTTCAGCGCCAGAAGCAGCGATTCACAGATCGCCAGCGCTGCCGTTCCGGGCACGTCGTGAGGTGTGGTCATGATGGGCGTCGCCTTCAAATGGGTAGCAAACAGTCCCGCACCGGTTTGCTGGAATGCGCCCCGATAATAGGGGGGTGCTGAGGTGCTGGACTTATACAGAGCAGCTTTAAGCCTTGTATTCTCAGCGGCCCGGACCGGCTGGCGTTCGCTTGCCGACCCAGGCTGGACGTCATGCCGTTGATCCAGCCCAGCCCGCTTACGCGAAAGCTGTCGGCTTTCGTCGCCTTGTCACAGACTGATCTGTCGACGCTGGCGCGCTTTGACCGGCGCCGCCGGACGTTTCTGGGCGGCCACCAGATGGTTCATGAGGGCCAGCGCAACGCGTCAGCGTTCATTCTGTCGGACGGCTGGGCGTGCTCGTACAAAATCCTGCCTGATGGCGAGCGCCAGATCGTCGACTTCCAGATCCCCGGCGATTTTCTCGGCCTGCGCAGCATCCTGTTTCGCACCTCCGATCACACCATTGAGGCCGTGACCCGGATCGAGGCGTCCGAAGTGCTGGCGTCAGGCATTTTCGACGCCTTCAGCAGCGCCCCGCGCCTGGCCGCCGCCGTGCTCTGGGCCGCCTCGCGCGATGAGGCGATGGTGGTTGAGCATCTGGTCAATCTGGGCCGGCGCTCGGCCGACATGCGCATGGCGCATTTCCTTCTGGAGCTGGCTACCCGGCTCAATCTGGTGGGCGTGGGCGACCGCACGGGCTTTGTCTGCCCGCTGACGCAATATCATCTGGCCGATGCACTGGGCCTGACCGCGGTCCATGTGAACCGCGTCCTGCGCCAATTGCGCGAGCAGGGTCTGGTCACCTTTCAGAAAGGGCGGGTCACCTTCCACGACTTCAACGCCCTGGTGACGCTGGCGGGCTTTGACACCGGCTATCTCGATCAGGAAGGACCGCTGCTGCGGTGAGGCCTTACTCCGTGCGCCAGGCGAGCTTTTTGAGCTGCCGGTCGAACACCGCCAGCACCGCCTCCAGCTCGTGGCCGCGTTTCAATATGGCGCCGCCCCCGCCCATGACTTTCCACGCGCCCTGACGGCGCGCATCGCCAGGCGTCTTGACGATGCGGTAGAGCGGAAAGTCTGCTGAATGGCGGAACACCGAAAACTCGGCGCGGTCCTTCAGCCCGTCTATGGCGTAGTCGCGCCACTCCCCGCCCGCGACCATCATTCCGTAGAGCCAGAGTATGCGGTCGAGCTCGGCGCGCTCGAACATGACCCTGTCATCGCGCGGCGCGGGCGGATTGAGTGGCGTCATGAAATCTTCCAATGCGATAATGGCGGCAAGCTTACAGACAATTCACGTTCCGCCGCAATCCGGCCATGATTTGGTCCTTGCGCAGCCTCACCACGCTCCCACCTTCAGTCCTGCCGGTTAGTGCGGTCAAGACCGCCGGGTCTGGATTCACAGCCCCCCCAGCCCCCCGGATCCGGAGGGTTCGCACTGACCGGTGCTTTACCTTCCATTATGGCGATTACGTCACCATCGCGCCCGACCACCCAAAGGCGCCGGAGCGGTGGCGCATGGCTGCGCCATGCGATATCGCTGGTGCGTCCCGGATTTCAGCAAAGCTTGCGGACGCCCAATGATCCTCGCCGACTCCCTGGTCAAAACCTTCGCCGGCAAAGCGGCGGTGGACCATGTCAGCTTCGAGGTCCGTCAGGGCGAGGTCCTCGGCTTTCTCGGCCCGAATGGCGCGGGCAAATCCACCACCATGCGCATGATCGCCGGCTGCCTCGAGCCCGATGGCGGCCGGGCGACGGTCGCCGGTTTCGACAGCGCGATGCAGCGCCGGCAGGCCCAGACCCAGCTGGGCTATCTGCCCGAGGGCGCGCCCGCCTACCCGGCCATGACCGCGCGCAGCTTCGTGCGCTTCTGTCTGAGGGCGCGCGGGTTTTCCGGCGCTGATCTGGACCAGGCCGCCGAGCGCGCGCTCGACCGCGCCAATCTGGGCGAAGCCGCAGAGAAGGCCATAGGAACCCTCTCCAAAGGCTACAAGCGCCGCGCGGCCCTGGCCGCCGCCATCGCCCATGACCCGCCCGTGCTGATTCTGGATGAACCCACCGACGGGCTCGATCCCAATCAGAAAGACGGCGTGCGCGCGCTCATCACCGCCATGGCGCCGGACAAGGCCATCATCATCTCCACCCATTTGCTGGACGAGGTGGAGGCGATCTGCACGCGCGCCATCATCATTGCAGACGGGCGTATTCTCGCCGACGGCACGCCGGCGGCTCTCGCCGCGCAAAGCCCGGATGGCGACATCCGTTCGGCCTTCCGCGACCTCACCTCGCTCAGCGGCGAGGCGATCTCCAGCCGGCGCCGCAGGCGCGCGCCATGACCGGTCTCAACGCCATCTACCGCCGCGAGCTGGCGGCCTATTTCCAGACGCCTCTGGCCTGGGTCTTCCTGACCGTGTTCGCCATCGCCGCGCCCAGCCTGACCTGGCAGACCGGGCGCCTGTTCGAAACCGGACGCGCCGATCTGGCGCCGCTGTTCGACTATCTGCCCTGGCTCCTTCTGGTGCTGATGCCGGCGCTCGCCATGCGCGCATGGGCCGAGGAGCGCGACCGCGGCACGCTGGAAACCCTGCTGGCGAGCCCCGTCGCCCTGTGGGAGGTGGCGGCGGGCAAGTTCCTGGCCGCCTGGACGGTGGCGGGTCTCGCGCTGGCGCTGACCTTTCCCTTGTGGATCGCCATCAACTGGCTGGGCTCGCCCGACAACGCCGCCACCGCCACGGCGTATTTCGGCGCATTGCTGCTGGCGGGCGGTTATCTCGCCATTGGCCAGGCGCTGTCGGCCACCACCACCAATCAGGTGATCGCGTTCGTGCTGGGCGCCGCGGCGTGCCTTCTGATCACGCTGGCCGGCCTGCCGCTGGTGCTGGATGCCATGTCGGCCTGGCTGCCGGGCGCGGCGGCCGAGGCGCTGGCTGAGCTGTCGGCCCTGTCGCGCTTTGAATCCCTGCGCCGCGGCGTCATCAGCCTGCCCGACATCGCCTATTTCCTCAGCCTGATCGTGCTGGGCCTGGCCTGCGCCATGACATTGATCGACGCACGCCGGGGAGGCGGGCGATGAGTGCGGGGCGTTTCATCGCGGTGATGATCGCCAGCCTGATCCTGGGCTTCGCCGGGTTGAACCTGTTCCTGCGCGCCACGCTGGAGGGCGTGCGCCTGGACCTGACCGAAAGCCAGCTCTACCGCCTGTCGCCGGGCGCGCTGGGCATGATTGACCGGCTCGACGAGCCGGTAAGCCTGACCTTGTATTATTCGCGCAGCGAGGCGGCGCAGTACCCGGCCGTGCGCGCCTATGGCGCGCGGGTGCGCGAGCTTTTGCGGACGCTGGTCGCCCGCTCGGGCGGGCGCCTGATCCTGCAGGAGATCGACCCCGCGCCCTTCTCGGCCGCCGAGGACGCCGCCATTGCCGCGGGCCTGTCGCCTCTGCCTACTGATGATGGCGGCCAGATTTTCTTCGGCCTGACCGCGCGCAACGCTATCGATGAAGCCCGGCGCATCGCCTTCTTCGATCCGCGCGACGAGGCGCGGCTGGAATACGAGATCGTGCGCGCCATCACAGAGCTGGAGCGTGCGCGCACGCCCGTCATCGCCATCGCCACCTCACTGCCGCTGGCGCCGGCCCGGGGCGGGACGGCGTCCAACCCGATCATCGCCGATCTGGCCGAAACCTATGAACTCATCTGGCTGGACGAGGCGTTTGACGCCATTCCGCCTGAAGCCGATGCGCTCTTCCTGATCCATCCCGAACCCCTGACCGACGCCCAGACCTATCTGGTGGACCAGTTCGTGCTGTCGCGCGGACGGGTGCTGGCGGCGGTGGACCCGCTTTCCCATGTCGCCCTCAAGCCCGGCCCGGACGGACTGCCGCCTTTGCGCGCCCGGCGGGAGTCGGACCTCGCAGGGCTCTTGTCCCATTGGGGCGTGATGTACGACGTCAACACCGTTGCCATGGACGCCGAGGCCGGCCTGCCGGTGCAGATTCAGGAGGCGGGCCGCACGCGCATGCGCGCCTACCCGCTCTGGTTCTCTGTGCCGCCTGCGGGCCTTGACCGTGATCTGCCGGC
The DNA here is from genome assembly GCA_027627685.1 of Hyphomonadaceae bacterium ML37. Lineage (NCBI taxonomy): Bacteria > Pseudomonadati > Pseudomonadota > Alphaproteobacteria > Hyphomonadales > Hyphomonadaceae > Hyphomonadaceae bacterium ML37. The sequence continues at coordinate 2,929,660 of CP091241.1, read as the reverse complement.
GGTGGCCGCCCTGTCGCGCGGAATCAATCTGGGTTCGCCTGGCGCGCTTTTGCCGGCGCCGGGCCTCGAAAGCCGCTTCTCGGCGCTGATCCTCACCGGGCCGGACGCGGCCCGGCTGGACGTGGACCGCGCCGCCGCCTCGCCCTCGCCCGAGGACCTTATGCGCGATTACGAGACCGCCGCCGACGCGCCGCTGGTGCTGGGCGCCCGGGTGTCAGGCCGCTTCGCCAGCGCCTTCCCCGATGGCCCGCCCGCGGGTGAGGGCGTGTTTGCGCCCGGCGATCATCTCGACCGCTCCGCCTTGGACGCCGAAATCGTCATTCTGGCGGACTCAGATCTGTTCGATCCGGCCTTCTTCCAGCGCAATGACCCGGTGCAGGGCCTGCAGGTCGTCGCTGACAATCTGGCCCTCGTGCTCAATCTCGCCGACTGGCTGGCGGGCGATCCGGCGCTGGTGGGGCTGCGCGCGCGGGCTAGCTCGGCCCGGCCCATGGTGCGCGTCGACCAGCTGCGCAGCGAGGCCGAAGCGCGCTACCTGACCCTGGAAGACCAGTTGCAGGCGAGCCTTCTGGATGCCGAAGCGCGCCTGGCGGAGCTCAGCCGCACCGGCCGCGCCTCGGCGCTGGGCGGGGCGGAGACCGCCGAGACCGTGGAGGCCGACGCCCTGCGCGCCACCATCGCCGACGCCCGCGCCCGCCTGCGCGAGATCGAGCGCGGCTTCCGGGTGGAGATCGACGCGCTGGAGCGCGCCCTGATGATCTGGACGCTGTGGATTCCGGCCGGCGGGGTGATCCTGGCCGGCGCCGGGTTCGGCCTCTACCGGCGCTGGAGGCGGCCATGATGCAAGCCGCTCCCGAAACGCAAACGCCCGAGGCGCCAGCACCGGCGACGCCGCCCCTGACCGCGCCCGCCCTGCGCCGCCGGCGTCAGGCGCTCGCCGCCGCGCTGACCGCCTCCGCTCTGGTGATCATCAGCGTGCTGGCCCTGTGGCGTGAAGCGGCCACCGGCGCGCCGCCGGGCGTGTCGGGACCCGTCGCGCCGGGCTGGGCGGATGAAGCGCCGCGCGCCGACCGGATCGAGATCATGAGCGCGGACGGCCAGTTCGTCCTGCAGCGCACGGCGGATGGCTGGATCATGCCCTCGCGCGGCGGATACGCCGTGCGCCCCGAACGCATCGCCGAGCTGGACGAGGCGCTGCGTGGCCTCACCTTCGCGCGCGCCCTGACCCGCGACCCGGACCGCTTCGAACGCCTGGGCGTGGATGACCCGGCCGAGGGCGGGGCGGGGGTGCGGCTCACTGTGCTGGACGCCGACGACCGGGTGCTGGTCTCGCTCATCGCCGGCGCCAGCCGGGGCGAGACGGGTCAATATGTGCGTCCTGACGCATCGCCGCGCGCCTTCGCCGCCGATGGCGCGCTGCCCGAGCTGGCCGATCCGGGACGCTGGCTGGGTCTCGATTTCTGGGATCTCGATCCCGGCACTGTGGCCCGCGCCGACATCCGTCCGGCCCGGGGTCCGGTCTACGCGCTCGCCCGCGAGGCGCCCACCGACCGTCATCACGCCCTGACCTCGCCAAGCGGCTGGCGCCTGATCACAGCGGGCGCGGCCAATGGCGTGGCCGCCGCCGGCGCCCGGCTGCGTTTTCGCGATGTGCGCCCGGACCAGACCCTGACCGGCGCCTTCACCGCCCGCCACTCCGGGGTCAGCTTTGACGGCCTCGCCTGGCGCTTCGATTTCCTGGCCGAAGGCGAGGAGCGCTGGGCCCGCATCGAGGTGCGCGCTCTGACCCCCGAAGCCGAAGCCCGCGCCGCCGAGCTCAATGCCCGGACCGAGGGCTGGGCGTTTCTGGTCAGCGCCGACGCGTATGAGCGCCTGACCCGGCCGCTGGCCGAGCTGGCCGAGCGCGGGGGTGGCTGAGGCCGGTGCTTCGCGGTGTTTCGGGGCGGCCGGCGGTCTGAACCGCCAAACGCGCCGCCACGACCCCAACGCCGCTGCTTTTGTCACATAAACGGCAGACTTTGACTCCATACACGCCGGTCATGACCGCACGCTATCCCCGCTCGGCCCGGCTCTCTATCCCCCGCGGCGATCTCCCGCTATCCGCCCCCCGGTCTCGCCCGCTATCCCCGCCCGCGCCGCCGGTCAGCGGAGCGTTAACGCTCTCATGGCATATCGGAATGATGAGCTCTGGACCCGCCCCTTCACCTGACGCCAGCACCGTTCTGGACGCCCTTGGCGAGATGGTCGTGGTGCGCGATGCGGACGGGCGCGTGGCCCGGGTCAACGCAGCGTTTCTGGCGGCCTTTGGCGGCCGCGCGGAAGACTGGGCCGGGCGCTGGTTCGCCGTGGCGCCGGGGTTGGGCGAGGCCGGACAGGCGCGCCGCTTTGATTCAGCCATGCAGACCCGCGCCGGGTCCCGTTTCATCGAATGGTCGCAGACCCCGCTGGCGGGCGGCGGCGCGGTGGCGCTGGGCCGCGATGTCACGGCGGAACGCCAGGCCCGCGCGGCGGCCAGCGAGGCGGCGCGCGGCAAGACGGTGTTCTTCGCTTCGGTCACCCATGAGCTGCGTACGCCTCTGGCCGGCGCGCTGGGGGCGGCGGACTTGTTGCGCGAGACCCGGCTGAAGCCTGACCAGCATGCGTATCTGGATGTGATCCGCGCCAGCACCGAGCATGCGCTCAAGCTGATCGACGACATTCTCGACCTGTCGCGCCTTGAGGCTGGCCAGCTGGCGCTGCGGCCCGAACCGGTCGATCTGCGCGCGCTGGTGGAGGATGCCTGCGAGCTACTGGCCCTGCGCGCCGCGCAAAAGGGCCTCACCCTTGATCATGTGATCCATCCACACGTGCCCGAACGCCTCCGCGCCGACCCGGCGCGGGTGCGCCAGATACTGTTCAATCTGGCCGGCAACGCGGTGAAATTCACCGCCACGGGCGGCGTTCTGGTGGAGGCCGATTATGTTGATGGGGCGGTGCGCCTCAGCGTGCGCGACACCGGGCCCGGGATCAGCGAGGCCGATCAGGCGCGATTATTCGAACAGTTTGAGCGCGGCGCCCAGGAAGGCTCCGGCGCGCCCGGCGCGGGGCTGGGTCTGGCCATGGTGCGCCGCCTGGTTCAGGCCGCCGGCGGCGATGTGGGCGTGGAATCGCGCCTCGGCGAGGGCGCTGTGTTCTGGTGCGCCTGGCCGTGCGAGCCCATCGAGCCGGCGCCCGCGGCCCGGCCCCTGCGCGGACGGACGGTTCTGATCGCGGCGCCGTCGCCGCTCCAGCGAGAAGCGCTGGCGGCTCAGGCCGCGGCGCTCGGCGCGAAGGTCGTCTGCGCCAGTGAGCCGCGTGAGGCCATGCGGCAAGCAGCGCGCCTGCGCGAGAACCTCACAGTGATCCTGAGCGAGCGTTGGGCGGCCGAAGCACGCGCCGTCAAGGCGGCTGCGCCGCGCGCGCGCCTGATGGCGCTGGCGCGGCCCCAGACGAAGGATTTGTTCAGCGCTGCGGCGCGTCCCGTCGGCTTTGACGGCTGGCTGGTGGCGCCTGTGCGCCTGGCGTCCCTGGCGGCTTTTGCAGCTGGCCATGATGCACCCGATGCCAAGCCTGACCGGCGTGAGCCTTCGCCGGTCCCCACCGCGGCATCTGCCCTCCGCGCCGGCCAGCCGCTCAAGGGCCTGTCGGTGATCCTGGCCGAGGATGATCCGGTCAACGCCCTGATTGCGCGCACGGTTCTGGGGCGTCTTGGAGCCGACGTCCTCCACGTGACCGATGGCAAGGCGGCGGTGGACGCCGCCGCCACCGGCGCCCATGATGCGGCGCTGCTGGACTTGCGCATGCCGGTGATGGACGGGCTGGCGGCCGCGCGCGCGATCCGCGCCCTGACCGGCGCCGGGGCCGGACTGCCGCTGGCCGCCCTCACCGCCAACGCCACTGAGGCCGACCGTCTGGCGTGTCTGGCTGCGGGCATGGACGCGTTTCTGGCCAAGCCGCTCAACGCCGATATGCTGGCCGACACCCTGACCGGCTTGTGCGCGCCCCAAAACCGCGCAAGGCTCGCCTGACGCCGCCAGTGAGACGCCAAAGCTGATGACTGACGCCTCAACCGACGCTTCCCTCTCCGGCGCTGAACCGCGCCTGACGCTGTGGCGGGCGCTGTCGAGCCTCGGCTGGCGGCGCGCCTGCGTGATGCTGCTTCTGGGCTTCGCCGCCGGCCTGCCGATTTTGCTCGTCTTTTCAACGCTTTCCGCGTGGCTGCGGATTGAGGGCGTATCGCGCACCGAGATCGGCTTTTTTGCCTGGGCGGGCCTCTCCTACACCTTGAAATTCATCTGGGCGCCGTTGGTCGACCGGCTGCCCTTGCCGTTTCTGGACACGCTTCTGGGCCGGCGGCGGTCCTGGATATTGTTCGCCCAGCTGATTGTGATCGCCGCGATCCTGCTGGCCGCCTCGGCGTCCCCCGCCGACGGTCTGGTGGTGATCGCCTTCGCCACGGTGATGATCGGCTTCGGCTCGGCCACCCAGGACATTGCGCTGGACGCCTGGCGCATCGACATCGCCGAGGACCGTCTTCAGGCGCTTTTGGTGGCGATCTATCAGTGGGGCTACCGGTTCGGGATGATCGCGGCGGGCGCCGGCGCGCTGGTGATGGCCGATTATGGCGGGTTTCCATTTGCTTACGGTGTTCTGGCAGGCTTGATGGGCATCGGCGTCGTGGGCGTTTTCCTGGCGCCGGAACCGGCCCGGCCACAGGCGCTGGGCGGTGGAGCCGAGGCCATTGAAGGGGCGGTGAAAGGCAATCCGCTGGGCCAGGCCGCCGCCTGGTTGTACTCCGCCGTGGTGGCGCCGTTCGTGGACTTCATCGTGCGCTATCGCTGGATTGCGCTTCTGATCCTCACCCTGATCGGGGCCTACCGGCTCAATGATTTCGTGCTCGGGTTCATGGCCTATCCCTTTTATGTGGACATGGGCTACACCCTGTCGGAAATAGCGGCGGTTTCAAAGATTTACGGCGTAGTCGCCATGCTGGCGGGCGCCATGCTGGCCGGCGTCGCGGCGACCCGGTACGGCGTTTATCCGGTGCTGCTCTTCGGGGCGATCATCAGCGTGGTGTCCACCTTCGCCTTCGTGTGGCTCGCCATGATCCAGCCCACCGAAGCCGTCACCACGCTGGACGGCGTCGCCTTCACCCCCTGGCCGCTCGAAAAAGACCCCTCCATCCTCTACCTCACCCTGGCGATTACCGTGGAGAACGTGGCGATCGGCTGGTCCGGCACTGCGCTCATCGCCTACATGTCGAGCCTGACCAACCGGGCGTTCTCGGCGACGCAATATGCCCTGTTCAGCTCCTTCTACGCCTTGCCGGGCAAGTTGTTCGGCGGGTTCTCAGGCATCATGGTGGACGGTCTGGGCTATGCCAGCTTCTTCGCCACCACCGCCCTGATCGGCGCGCCCGCCATTGTACTGGTGTGGATCGTCATGCGCTGGCGCGCCGCGCGCGAGGTGGCCAGCGCGCCCCCTCAGATCAGCTAGGCGACCGCCCTGCGGCAGCCTGACGCGCGGCGCCTTGTCCACTCCCCCGTCCGGCGTTGCGGGCGCAAGAAAGACCCTATTCCAAGTAAGGAAAAGGGGACTGCCATGAAATCCATGCTTGCCACCACCGCCGCCGTTCTGATCGCCGCCGGCGCGGCCGCACCCGCCGCGTTCGCCCAGGATAGCGACTGGATGTTCCGCGTCCGCGCGATCACCGTCATGCCGGACGAGGGCGCGGCCATCTCGCCTATCGGCGGGTCTGTGGATATCGCGACCTCGATCGTGCCCGAGTTCGACATCACCTATTTCCTGTCGGACCATCTGGCGCTTGAACTGATCCTGGGCGTGACCCCGCACGACGTGACCGCGGTCAACACGGCGCTGGGCGATGTCGAGCTGGGAGATGTCTGGCTACTGCCGCCGACGCTGACCCTGCAATACCACTTCAATCCGGGCGAGCAGATCCGGCCTTATGCCGGCGCCGGGGTGAACTTCACCCACTTCTTCAATTCCAGCCTGCCGTCCGCCTCGCCGCTGAATTCCATCAGCTATGATGACAGTTTGGGCTTCGCTCTGCAGGCCGGTGTCGACTACCAGATCAATGAGCGCTGGTTTTTGAACTTTGATATCAAGAAGATCTGGATCAGTACCGATGTGACCATTGATGCAGGCGCGCTGGGTCGCGTTACGGCGGATGTGGACATTGACCCCTGGGTCTTCGGCGTCGGCTTCGGCTGGCGCTACTGACGCCGTCTTCAGGCGCGCGTCCCCTTGCTTCCGGGAGGTGAACAGTGTTCACTTCCCGGAGTGCCAGTGTCCGGGAGACCGCTCGCGCCATGAAAACCGAACCCGCGCCCGGCGCGGACGAGCATCTGGACGTGCTGATCGTCGGGGCCGGCATTTCCGGCGTCGGCGCGGCCTGGCACATCCAGCACCGTTGCCCGGGGCGCACCTACGCCATATTCGAAGCGCGCGCGGCGATGGGCGGGACCTGGGATTTGTTCCGCTATCCCGGTATCCGCTCCGACAGCGACATGTACACGTTCGGCTACGCCTTTCGGCCCTGGGTGGACGGCAAGGTGTTCGCCGACGGGCCGGCCATTCGCAGCTACATCGAAGACACGGCGCGTGAAGCCGGCATTGACCGCCATATCCGCTTTGGACGCCGGGTGGTGTCGGCGCGCTGGGACAGTCCTACGGCGCGCTGGACCGTCGAGGCGGAGGGCCCGGACGGGCGCGAGATCGTGACCGCGCGCTTCCTGATGCTGTGTTCGGGATATTACCGGTATGACCATGGCTATATGCCGGAATTTGAAGGCCTTGAGGATTTCACCGGCCGGGTGATCCACCCCCAGCTCTGGCGCGAAGGCACCCGGTTCGCCGGCCAGCGGGTGGTGGTGATCGGATCAGGGGCCACCGCGGTTACGCTGGTCCCCGCCATGGCCGACGAGGCCGCCCACGTCACCATGCTGCAGCGCTCGCCCAGCTATATCGCCGGGCGTCCTCAACACGACGCCATCGCCGACGCCCTGCGCAAAGTCCTGCCGGGCGGGATCGCCTATGGGATCACGCGCTACAAGAATATCGCCCTGGCCATGGTGTTCTTTCAGCTGGCGCGGCGCTGGCCGGACTTCGTGCGCAAGGGTGTGCTCAAGCAGATCCGCGCCGAGCTGGGCGAGGATTTTGACGTCGAGCGCCATTTCTCGCCGCGCTATAACCCGTGGGATCAGCGCTTCTGCCTGGCCCCGGAAGGCGATTTCTTCCAGGCGCTCAAGTCCGGCCGCGCCAGCATCGTCACCGACGAGATCGACCGGTTCACGCCTGATGGCATCCGCCTGAAATCGGGTGAAGAGATCAAGGCCGATCTGGTGATCCCGGCCACCGGGCTCGAGATGCAGGTGGGCGGCGCCATTGAGATATCGATTGATGGCCGGCCCTTCGTGCCGTCAGAAACCATCACCTATCGCGGCATGATGCTGTCGGGCGTGCCCAATGCAGCGATGGCGTTCGGCTACACCAACGCCAGCTGGACGCTGAAGATCGACCTGACGTGCGAGCGTGTGTGCCGCCTGTTGAACCACATGGCTCGCACGGGCGATGATTACTGCGTGCCCGTCCCGCCAGAGGATCTGGAGACGCTGCCGCTTCTGGATTTCTCCTCGGGTTATGTGCAACGGGCCTTGCCCGGCTTGCCGCGTCAGGGCGCTCATACGCCCTGGAAAACGCACCAGAATTACCTCCAGGACATGCTGTCGATCCGGTATGGGCGGCTGGAGGACGGGCATCTGCAATTTGGCAAGGCCGCAGGTGCGCACGCCGGCGCGGCGCTGGCGCCCGCCGCCGCGCGCTGATCTGCGCCATCCTGACGCAGGCGTGGCCAAATTGCGGCGCCCGTGTGATCCGCGCCCGTGTGAGGCGCGTACAGATGGCACGAATACAGACAATCGCGAGCCGCTATGAAAGGCGCCAGCCATGACCACGCGCGTTGCTCCTTCCAGATCCGTCGACCCTGATCGCCGCTATCTCAAGCGGGCCATGGCGACCCCTCTGCTTGAACGCGAGGAGGAGCTGGCGCTCGCCACCGCATGGCGTGAAGAGGGCGACGAGGCTGCGCTGCACAAGCTCACCAGCGCCTATATGCGCCTGGTCGTCGCTGTGGCGGCCAAGTTCCGCCATTACGGCTTGCCGTTTCCGGATCTGGTCTCTGAAGGCAATATCGGCCTGATGCAGGCGGCTGCGCGCTTCGAGCCGGAGCGGGGCGTGCGCTTTTCCACCTATGCCAGCTGGTGGATCCGTTCCTCCATCCAGGACTATGTCCTGCGCAACTGGTCCATCGTGCGCACCGGCACCACGGCGGCCCAGAAATCGCTGTTCTTCAATCTGCGCCGCCTGCGCGCCCTGATCCGCGATGTCAGCTCCGGCGCCCTGACGCCGGAAAACCGGGCCTATGTGGCCCAGGCGCTGAAGGTCGGCGAGGATGATGTGGAGCAGATGGCCTCGCGCCTGGCGGCTGTGGACCGCTCGCTCAACGCCCCGTTTGGCGAGGATGGCGAGGGCGAGTGGCAGGATTTGCTGGCCAGCGACGCGCCCAGCCCTGAAGCCTCCGTCATGGAAAGCCGCGACACCGCCAAGCGCAGCGAATGGCTGGGCGCGGCCATGGACCGGCTGAACGCCCGCGAGCAGTTGATCATACGCGAGCGCCGCCTGCGTGAGGATAGCGTGACCCTGGAACAGCTGGGCGAGCGTCTGGGCATCTCCAAGGAGCGCGTACGCCAGATCGAGCACCATGCCCTCTCCAAGCTCCGCAAGGCGCTGGTGGAGCAGGTGGGCGACCCGGCCGAGGCCGGGCTGATCCCGATGGCCTGAGGCCCATCAGCCCACGTGCAGCAGGGCCAGTGCGCCGACCAGCGCGGCCGCCAGCAGCGCCCGGCGCACGCCGAACGGCTCTTTCAGCACCAGGGCGGCGAGGATGGCGCCGAACACGATGGACGTCTCACGCACCGCCGCCACGGGCGCGACCGGCGCCATGGACAGGGCGTAGAGGGCCAGCCCGTACGTGGTGATGTTGAACAGCGATGACAGGGCGGCGCGGCGGAGTTCCGGGCGCGCCTGAACCACGAAGCGCCGCCCGCGCCGGATCACGGCCGTGGCGGTCAGGGTCGCGGCGCTGAGGACGAAGAACCAGGCCAGATAGCTCAAGGTGGACCCGGCGGCGCGCACGCCTGACGCGTCATTGACCGTGTAGCTGGCCGTCATCACGGCGGCCGACAGGGCGAACGCCAGCGCCGCCGCCTTGGGCGCGCCGCCGCGCTCGGGCCAGGCGAAGGCGACCAGCGCTGCAGACGCCAGCGCCAGCCCGGCCATCGAGAGCGGGCTCAAGGGCTCGTTGAGGACGATCACAGCGAACAGGCCCGCCAGCGCCGGCGCCGCGCCGCGCATGACCGGATAGACCAGATTCATCTGGCCGCGCGTCATGGCGGAGATCATCAGCATGTTGAACGCCCAGATGATCACCGCGCCCAGCAGCAGAAAGCGCCAGGCCTCCCAGGGCGGGAAGGGCGCCAGCACGAGCACCGGGATCATGAGGCTGGCGCAGATCGACATGGTCACGGCGCGGAACACCAGCATGTCGCGCGCCTGCTTGGTGAACAGGGTCATGCCGGAGTGGGCCATCGCCGAGCCGAGCGCCGCCAGCAGCGCGATCAGCGGCGTCTCGCTCATGTGATTTTGTCGGTGATCAGGCCTTCCCTGAACGCAAACGGCCCCGCACAGGGCGGGGCCGTTATCGCGTCAGCGCTCGAAAGCACGAGCGCCCTTACAGGCCGGGAAGCTTGGGACGCACCCGGCGGCGTTCGCGGGTGATCTCCACCTGGCCGCCGCCTGTCACGGCGGCAGCGCGGGTTAGTTCGTCTTCATAGTCGACCGGGTCGCCGCCATGCTGCTCAAGGCGGTCATTGTCGCGCCAGAACAGGATGCGGTCGGCGATGCTGGGCGGCTGGCGGACAATGGCGGCGGTTTCGCCGTCGATCAGCGCGCGCACATCCGGAATGGCGTCCGCAGCGCCGGCGCGCTGGGCGAACATGATCTCGGCATCGGTGGCGTCAGACGCCGCCATGTCGCCAAACAGGGCGCGGCGCGCGGCCTGGTCCTGGAAAATATCTTCGGGGCGCAGCTCGCCCGGACGCGGCGGACGCAGATTGAACTCCGGCGGCACGGTCAGCGGCGCGATGGTCACGGTGCGGAACTCGTCGGGCACGGTCTTGTCCGCGCCCAGCGCCTGACGGACGCCTGACGTGCAGGCCGAGGCGCCGAACAGGGCCGCGGCCGCAATGATAAGGGCAGTGCGCATGTGCATGGCGGTTACGCTCTTTCTCAGTTTTCAGTGCGGTCTCACCCGCGTTTGTAACAGAGCCGGGGCGGCTATGGCCAGTGCGCCCGGCGCCCGGTCTAGCGCTTGCGATCATTCAGCAGGAGATCGATGAGCATCACCACGACTCCGATGGAGATCGCGGCGTCGGCGACATTGAACACGAAGGGGAAATACAGCCCCGAAAAATCGAGGAAATCTGCGACTGCGCCATAGGCGAGCCGGTCGATGACATTGCCGATGGCGCCGCCGATGATCAGGCCGAAAGCGCCCGCCTGCAGCGCGCGCTCGGCGCGCATCATCCAGACGGCCAGGAAGCCGGCCACGGCCAGCGACACCGCCACCAGGATCAGGCGCTGCCACAGGCTGTCGGCGGCGAACAGGCCAAAGCTGATCCCGCGATTCCACACCATGGTCAGATTGAACCAGGGCGGCAGCACCAGAATCTGGCCCGCCTCGGGAAGCCCGGACGCATAGAGGATCCAGGCCTTGGACGCCTGATCGGCGGCCAGGACGGCGATCACCGTCAACAGCCCGATCAGGACTGGCGCCGAAAAAGTCCGGCGTCGCGCGAACATGAACTTCATGCGCCTGTCGTCCTCCTCCCCCGCCCCATGTTGGCTAGCAGGCCCGGGCGCTGCGGTCCAGTGACAGAGCGCTCATGCGCCCAGCAACCGGCGGGCCGTCTCACAATCTTCGGCGATCTGCGCCTTCAAGGCATCCAGCCCGTCAAACCGCTGCTCCGGGCGCAGGAAAGCCACCAGCGCGCAGGAGATGCGCCGTCCGTACAGGTCCGCGCTGACATCGAACAAATGGGCTTCCAGCCGCGCCTGCGTCCCGTCCACGGTGGGGCGGCGCCCGATATTGGCGACGCCAGGTATCGCTTCGCCGGCGCCCAGATCGACGCGCACGGCGTAAACGCCGAACGCCGGGCGGACATACTCGCCCAGCGCCACATTCGCGGTGGGAAAGCCCAGCGTGCGCCCGCGCTGATCGCCCTGGCTGACCACGCCCTCGATGGCGAAGGGCCGCCCGAGCAGAGCCGCTGCGCGCTCCGGATCGCCTGCCCGCAAGGCCTGGCGCACATCGGAGGAAGAGATTTTGCCCGCTTGCCCCTGCGTGCTCACCGGCCGGGCGATGGCGACCGTCAGGCCCCGCGCCGCCCCCAGGTCCTGAAGCGCCTGCGCATTGCCTGACCGGTCCTTGCCGAAGCAGAAATCAGCGCCCGTTACCACGCCCGTCAGGCCCAGGCCGTTATCGAGCACCTCGGCCACGAAGCGTTCCGGCGTCATCGCCGCCAGGGCACGGTCAAACGGAATGTGATGGACCAGCGCCGCGCCCGCTTCGCCCAGCGCCCGTACCCGCTGGGCGTCGGTCATCAGAGCAAAGGGCTCGCTGTCCGGCTGGAACACGCGGCGGGGATGCGGGGTGAACACGGCGGCGGCGGCCGGCGCGTCGAGCGTGCGCGCCAGATCCGCGGCCTGCGCCATCACCGCCTGATGGCCCAGATGCACACCGTCGAAATTGCCCAATGCCGCCACGGCGCCGCGGGCGGCGCCGGGCAGGCCGGTATAGCCATGGAAAATCTGCATCAGGCCGGTCAGGCGCTGGCCGGCCGGCGCTTGCGCACCACGACCTCGGCGTCGGCCTCCATGCAGGTCTGGCCGTCCACTTCGCATACGCAGGCGAGCTTCACCTTACGGGCCTTGACGTCGATTTCCACCACTGTGGCGCGCGCCACCACCGTGTCGCCGATGCGCACAGGGCGTTCAAACCGCATGGTCATACCGGCGAACACAGCGCCCGGGCCGGGCAGATGATTGCCCAGCACGCAGGAAATGAAGCTCGCCACCAGCGCGCCATGGGCGATCCGCCCGCGGAAAGGCGAGCGCGCGGCATACGCCTCATCCATGTGCAAGGGATTGAAATCGCCTGACACTTCAGCGAAGCGCCGCACTGTGTCCTCATCCACCAGACGCGATATCTCCGCTGTCTGGCCGATTACGAGTTCGTTGATCCCAAAGCCTTCGCCGCCGGTCATGCGTGTGCGCCCCTTTTTGGTCTGGCGCGGTGTTTAACCGAAATTTGATTGCACTTGTCTAGCTTTGTTTGCGCGTGGGGCGTTCATGGACATCAGTCCGGTCGCCTCCTGCGCGCGTCGAAACAGGTGGGAGGGTGGTCAGATGGCTGTTGAGATGAACATGCCGATCCTGGTGGTGGACGATTACAAGACCATGGTGCGCATCATCCGCAATCTGCTCAAGCAGATCGGATTTGAGAATGTGGACGAGGCCAGCGATGGCGCCGAAGCGTTCGAGATGATGAAAAAGCGCAAATACGGGCTGGTGATCTCCGACTGGAATATGGAGCCGGTGACCGGCTACGAGCTGCTTCAGAATGTGCGGGCGGACGACACGGTGAAATCCACCCCGTTCATCATGATCACGGCTGAATCCAAGACCGAGAATGTGATCGCCGCGAAGAAGGCCGGGGTAAACAACTATATCGTCAAGCCGTTCAACGCCGGCACGCTGAAGGCCAAGATGGCCGCCGTGATCGGTGATTTCTGAACGGCTGCATTTAAATTGAGGGCCCGTCACAGCGCGGTCAACGCGCGACAGGGCCCGAGCGTTACGAGGGAAGGATAGTCCATGCCTGCAGCCGAGGTCGCCGCGCGCGTGCGCGAATCCCTCCGGTCGGTGAAAGCCGCCGATCTCAAGGACGCCCAGCTGATGGAGGTGCTGCGTCTGGCGCAGCAGCTGACCGACACCATGCAGATGTTCTTCGGGTCGCTGGATCAGTCGATCCATGCCGAATTCAACGATATCGCCGCCTATATTGCCCGCACCCGCGACGAGATCGCCCAGCTGCGCCCGAACGATATTCGCGAGCAGCGCATCCCGGTCGCCGGCGCCGAGCTGGAAGCGGTGGTCGGAGACACCGAACGCGCCACCGAGTCGATCATGTCAGAAGCCGAGGCGGTCATGGCGCTCGGCAGCGGCGATTCCACCACCTACAAGGCCGAGGTCGACGCAGCGATGACGCGGATCATTGAGGCGTGTGCGTTTCAGGACCTCGCAGGGCAGCGCGTCTCCAAAGTGGTGACGTCCCTGCGCCATATCGAACAGCGCGTGGCCCGCTTCGCCGCCACCATGGGCGTGCGGGACGCCGAGGCCAGCGAGGACGAGCGTGCCGAGACCGACCGCCGCCAGAAGCTGCATCTCAACGGTCCGGCCCTGGGCGGGCCGGAGACCGGCCAGGACGATGTCGACGCGTTGATGGGCATGGACCAGGACGCCATCGACGCCCTGTTCGACTAAAACCTCCAAGGATCATCCGGGCTGAACACAGGCCCGGCGCGTCAAGGCGCCGGCCTCTGCTATGGTGGGGCGTGTGATTCCCCCGCGAGCGGAGGCCCGTGCGCCCGCCATGTCCGCCCTGTTGAGCGTCAAGGCGTCGGTTCTCTTTCCGATGCCCTTGCCCGAACCGTTTGACTATGCGGTCCCGGAGGGCGTGGAGGTGCGCCCGGGCGATCACGTGGTGGCGCCGCTGGGCAAACGTTCGGCGGCGGGCGTGGTCTGGGCCGTCAGCGCCGATGACGGGTCGCGCAAGCTCAAATCCATCGAGGCGGTGATCGGCGGGCCGCCGCTAAGCGAAACCACCCGGCGCTTTATCGACTGGAGCGCGCGCTATCTTGTGGAGCCGCCCGGCGTGGTCCTGCGCGCGGTCCTGCGCAGTCCGGGCGCGTTGCGGCCCTCGCCCATCGAAACAGTTTACCACCTCACCCACGCAACGCTCGCCCGCCTGACCCCGGCCCGCCGCGCCGTGCTGGACGCCGCGGCTGAAGGCCCGGCCACCGCCGCCGAGCTGGGCCGCCGGGCGGGTGTGTCCAGCTCGGTCGTGTCGGGGCTAGCTGAGGCGGGCGGCCTGCGGGCCGAGGACATCGCCACCGATCCGCCCTTCGCCGCGCCTGATCCCGAGCAGGCCGGTCTGGAGCTGACAGATCTTCAGGCCAGCGCCTCGGCGGCGCTGAGGCGCATGGCGGCGGCGGGCGGGTATCAGGCGGCCTTGCTCGACGGGGTGACCGGATCGGGCAAGACGGAGGTGTATTTCGAGGCCGCCGCCGAAATCCTGCGCCGCGAGCCCGACGCCCAGGTTCTGGTCCTTCTGCCCGAGATCGCCCTCACTCAAGCGGTGACCCGCCGCTTTGAGGAACGCTTCGGCGCCGAGCCCGCTGTCTGGCATTCGGGGATGTCCGACAAGGCGCGCCGCCGGGTCTGGCGCGAGGCGGCGTCGGGACGCGCGCGCATTGTGGCCGGCGCGCGCTCGGCGATCTTCCTGCCCTTCGCCAAACTGCGCTGCATCATCGTCGATGAGGAGCATGATCCGACCTACAAGCAGGACGAGATGCTCGCCTATAACGCCCGCGATCTGGCGGTGGTCCGCGCCAAGATCGCCGGCGCCCTGTGCGTGCTGGCCAGCGCCACGCCGTCCATGGAAAGCCTCGTGAATGCCGAGACCGGCCGCTACGTCCATGTGCGCCTGCCCGCCCGCGCCGCCGGGGCGGTCCTGCCCGAGATCGAGCTGATTGATCTGCGCGAGCATCCGCCGGAGACAGGCGAGTGGATTTCGCCCGTGCTGGCGCGCGCCGCCGCCGAGACGCTGGCGCGCGGCGAGCAGGTGATGTTCTACCTCAACCGGCGTGGCTACGCCCCGCTGGTGCTGTGCAAGGCCTGCGGCCACAAGATGAAAAGCCCGCAGGCCGACCGCTATCTGGTCGAGCACCGCTATACCGGGCGCCTCGTCTGCCACGTCACCGGCTTTTCCATGCCCCGGCCAGAGGCCTGCCCGTCCTGCGGCGCGAAGGACAGCCTGATCAGCGTCGGCCCGGGCGTCGAACGTGTCGCCGAGGAAGCCATCCGGCGCTTTCCTGACCAGCGCGTGGAAGTGTTCTCCTCCGACACCGCGCAGGGACCCGACGCCGTGCGCGACATGGTCGCCCGCATGGAGAGGGGGGAGATTGATATTCTGGTCGGCACCCAGATCGCCGCCAAGGGCCATAACTTCCCGCGCCTGACGCTGGTGGGCGTTGTGGACGCCGATCTGGGTCTGGCGGGGGCTGATCTGCGAGCCGGCGAGCGTACCTATCAGACCCTCGTGCAGGCGGCGGGCCGGGCCGGCCGCGCCGACCGGCCGGGCCGGGCATTATTGCAGACCTGGAACCCCGAACACGAGGCGCTGCAGGCGCTCGCCGCCGGGGACCGGGAGGCGTTTCTGGATGCGGAGCGGTCCGTGCGCGAAATGCTGCGCCTGCCGCCGTTTGGACGCCTCGCCGCGATGATCGTGTCAGGCCCTGACCCAGAGGCGCTGGAGGCCATTGCGCGCACCATAGCC
Source organism: Hyphomonadaceae bacterium ML37 (assembly GCA_027627685.1). Lineage (NCBI taxonomy): Bacteria > Pseudomonadati > Pseudomonadota > Alphaproteobacteria > Hyphomonadales > Hyphomonadaceae > Hyphomonadaceae bacterium ML37. Next base: position 2,913,885 of record CP091241.1, on the reverse strand, counting down.
GCGGCCGCGCCACTGGCGGACGGGGTGGAGGTGTTCGGCCCCGCCGACCCGCCGCTGGGTGTTGTGCGCGGACGATGGCGCAAGCGCTTCCTGGTCCAGGCCGACCGGCAAGTGGATATCTCGGCCTATATGCGCGCCTGGGCAGAGCGGTTCAAAACCCCGCCCTCGATCCGGGTGAACCTGGATATCGAGCCTTATTCCTTCTTGTAGACGCTGGCTTTGCAGGGCGGCGCTCGCCTGTTTTCCTTGACCTGACCGGGCGCGCTTGTATTGTCCCGCGCTTTCCAGTCACCCGGCAGGCTTCATCATGACCAATCGCGCCGCAGCGGCGCCCGTCGCCATCGTCATGGGTTCGCGTTCGGACTGGCCGACCATGAAGGCGGCCGCCGCGATGCTGGACACGCTTGAGGTCAGCTATGACGCGCGCGTGGTCTCAGCCCATCGCACGCCGGACCGGCTTGTGGACTTCGCCAGTGGCGCAGCAGAGGCTGGCGTGAAGGTGATCATCGCGGGCGCAGGCGGCGCGGCGCATTTGCCGGGCATGGTCGCGTCCATGACCTCCCTCCCGGTGCTGGGCGTGCCCGTGCAGTCCAAGGCCCTGTCCGGGCTCGATTCCCTTCTGTCCATCGTGCAGATGCCCGGCGGTGTGCCCGTAGGCACGCTGGCGATCGGCGAGGCGGGCGCGAAGAATGCCGGCCTCCTGGCCGCATCCATCTTGGCCTTGTCCGATCCCGCCCTGATGGCCCGGCTGGACGCCTGGCGCGCCGCCCAGACCGCTTCGGTGCCTGACAGCGTCGAGGACTGAGGTGAGCGCGCTGAAGCCGGCAGACCGCATCGGCATTCTCGGCGGCGGCCAGCTCGGACGCATGCTGGCGCTGGCCGCGGCGCGCCTGGGTCTCGACGTGGTGATCTATGATCCCGAGCCCGATTGCCCGGCGTCCCGGGTGGCGGCGGAGCATGTCTGCGCGCCCTATGAGGATCTGGAGGCGGTCGCCCGTTTCGCCCGGTCCGTCTCAGCCGTGACCTTCGAGTTTGAAAACGTGCCGGTGGACAGCGCGCGCGAAGCGGCCCGTCACGCGCCCCTGCGTCCGGGCGCCCGGGCGCTGGAGACGGCGCAGGACCGGCTGACTGAAAAGACCTTCCTCAACGCCCATGGCGCGCGCACGGTGGACTTCCGCGCCGTAAACAGCGCCGGTGACGCCCGCACGGCGCTGGCGGAGCTGGGCGCGCCGGCGATCCTGAAGACAAGGCGCTTCGGCTATGACGGCAAGGGCCAGGCGGTGGTGCGCAGCGCGGATGAGGCTGCCGCCGCGTTCGTGCGCTTTGAATCCCGGCCGGCCATCCTGGAGGCCTTCGCGCCGTTCCGCCGGGAGCTGTCGGTCGTGGCCGCGCGGGCCCTCGATGGCGAGGTGCGCGCCTTTGCGCTGTCTGAAAACCGCCATGCGGGCGGGATTCTGCGCGAGAGCCTTGCGCCCGCTCATGTCAGCGCGGCGGCTGCAGCAGAGGCCGGCCGCACCGCGCACACCATTTTGAGCGCGCTCGATTATGTCGGCGTCATCGCGGTGGAGTTGTTCGAGCTGGAGGACGGGTCGCTGCGGGTCAATGAGATCGCGCCGCGCGTCCACAATACCGGCCACTGGACCATGAATGCCTGCCAGACCTGCCAGTTTGAACAGCATATACGCGCCGTCGCGGGCTGGAGGCTGGGCGATGCCGCGGCGCACTCAGGCGCGCGGATGATCAATCTGATCGGGTCCGACGTGGACGACTGGCCGCGCTGGCTCGCCGAGCCGGGCGCTCACCTGCACCTGTACGGCAAGCGCGAAGCCCGCGAGGGCCGCAAGATGGGGCATGTCACCGTGACCGGTCCGCTCGATCAGGACTGACGGGCCTCAGCCGCGTCCAGCTCCTTGCCGTTGCGGGTCAATATTCGCGTGGCGGCCAGATCGCCCGTCACGTTGACCGCGGTGCGCGCCATGTCGAGGAAGCGGTCCACGCCCAGCACAAAGACCAGCCCCTGAGGCGGGATGCCGAAGCTGACGATCAGTCCGGACAGGATGGCGATGGACACGCCCGGCGCCCCTGGCGCGCCGATGGAGGCGGCGACCAGCGTGGCGATCATGAAGGCGACCTGGAAGGGATCAAGGCTCACCCCGGCGATCTGGGCCACGAAAATCACCGCGCAGGCCTGATAGAGAGCTGTACCGGCCATGTTCACCGTCGCCGCCAGCGGGATCACAAAGCTCGCCGTGGACGAAGGCGCATGTAGTTTCTCCACCGCTGTGCGGATGGAGAGCGGGATCACGGCAGCGGACGACGAGGTGGAGAAGGCGAGCAGCTGCGCCTCGCCGATGGCGCGCTGAAACGCCAGCGGGCTCATCCGTCCAAATAGGGCGACGCAGGCGTAGTAGAGCAACAGTAAGCCCGCCAGCCCCGCCAGAACCGTTCCCACATAGGCCCCCAGCGCCACCAGCGATTCCGCGCCCAGCCGGGCCAGCAACTGCGCCGTCAGGCCGAACACGGCGTAAGGCGTGATGTACATCGCCCATTTGACCACGGTCATGGCGACTTCCAGCAGGCCTTCCAGAACCCGCAGCAACGGATCGAGCCGGGTCTTGTTGGGCGAGGCGACATAGGCTGCGCCCAGGAAGATGGAGAAAATCACCACCGCCAGCATCTCGCTCTCCACCATGGAGGCGAGCGGGTTGTCGGGCACCAGCGCCGCAATCATGCCCGGCGCCTCCATCGCCATCTGCGCGAACGGATCAGCGGCGGCCGCCGCTTCCGCCGGGTCCGGGCGCAGACGCGGTACAGGGATAACATCAGCGGCCACCAGCGCGCCGGGTTTGAAGGTGAGGGTCAGGACCGCGCCCAGCGCCGCCGCCGCCGTGGTGGTGGCCCCGACGAAAATCGCCAGCCTGCCGCCCACGGCGCGCAGGCGCGCGGGGTCTGCCGCCCCGGCGGCGAGGCCCAGAATGATGGAGCTGGCCACCAGGGGCATCAGCACCATCTTGATCATGGCCAGGAAAATATGCCCGGGCAGGGCCATCCATTCGCCGAGCGTGGCGGCGAGGCTGCGGCTGACCAGTCCCGCTTCCGGTCCCAGCATCAGCCCGGTCCCCACGCCCAGCACCAGCCCGATCAGCACCTGCGCCCACAGGCGCGAACGCACCCAGCCCTCCAGCGAGCGGGTCAGCATGTTGTAGCGGATGCGCCGGGGCGGGCGTGGTTTGATCATCGTCATCCTGTGTGCGGGCTGCGATCCGGTACGCATCCGGGTCAGCGTCATAACATGATGCGCGCTGCGGATCGAAAGCCGGGCCGGGCGCACAGACATCAGCCGGCGGTCAACGCACGCCGCGGCCAAAAGGATTCAACTGCAATTCATTCTCATGCGCTCTGGACCGGGCGGTGCGCTTCCTATAGCTGAGAATGCCTCTCAAGAACGCACCCGGGGACTCTCATCGCCATGAAAACCACGCTTCTGTCGAGCGCCGCTATCGCGCTCCTCGCCGCCCCTGCCATGGCGGACGCCGCGGCCAACACGGACGCCGCCACCAGCACGGACACCATCGTCATTGTCGGCCTCAAGGGCGATGCGCGCGAAGTGGCCGGCTCGGCGGCGGTGATCACCACGCAAGAGCTTCAGATTCAGGACTACAGCGATCTCAACCGGGTGCTGCGCGCGATCCCCGGCATCAATATCCAGGAAGAGGACGGATACGGCCTGCGCCCGAATATCGGCCTGCGCGGGGCGGGCCTCGACCGTTCGGCCAATGTGCTGATCATGGAGGATGGCATTCTGGCTGCGCCGGCCCCCTATGCCGCGCCCGCCGCCTACTACACCCCCTTCATGGGCCGCATGGCTGGCGTCGAAGTGATCAAGGGCGCGGCTGGCGTGCGTTATGGCCCGCGCACCCAGGGCGGCTCCATCAACCTGTTCTCCACCCCGATCCCGGACAACTTCTCAGGGCGCGTGGCGGTCACGGTCGGCGAGGAAGACGCGCGGCGCATCCACGCCTGGACCGGCGGCATGACTGAGACCGCGCCGGGCGTGCGTCTGGGCGGGCTGCTGGAGGTGTTCACCGACACTGCGGACGGCTTCAAGACCATTGATTTTTCAAGCCAAACCACGGGCTTCGATCTCGCTGACTATGGCGGCCGCCTGCGTCTGGAGATCGACGGGACCGGCGTCACCCACAGTATCGAGGCGCGCTACCAGACCTCGGACGAGACGTCGGACGAGACCTATATGGGCCTGACGGACGCGGACTTCGCCGCCAGCCCGTACCGGCGCTATGCCGCCAGCGCCAATGACCAGATCAATGTGGACCAGTCGCGCTATACACTGACCTGGAACGCCGATTTCGACAGCGGACTGCGCGTCACCGCGCTGGCCTACCGCAACGAGGTGGACCGCAACTGGTTCAAGGTCGAAGGCGTCAATGCCGGGGGCGGGCGCCGCTCGCTGGGCGCGGTGCTGTCCAACCCGTCCGGCTTCGCGGCGGAGTACGCTGTCCTCACGGGCGCGCCCGGCTTTGTCTCCAACGACAATGCGATCATCTCGCGCAATAACCGCCGCAGCTATTACGCCGAAGGCCTGCAGGGCGAGATCGCCGGGGATGCGGCCTGGCTGGGCGCGCAGCATCGCTGGCGCATCGGCGTGCGCGCCCACCGCGACCAGGAAGACCGCTTCCAGGAGGAGGTTTTCTTCCGCATCGACAATTCCGCTCTGGTGCAGACCGGCCAGCAGACGCCGGGTCAGCAGGCCAACCGGGTCAGCACCGCTGAAGCGCTGGCGGTGTTTGTCCAGAACGACATCACGATCAATGACCGCCTCACCCTGACCCCCGGCGTGCGTTTCGAGCGCATCGAGGGCGAGCGGCTTGACTATGCGGCCACCGACCCCACCCGCAGCGGCGCCCCGACCGTGCGCACCAGCACCGATGAGGTGTTCATCCCGGGCGTGGGCGTTCGCTACGATGTCACTGACGCCGTCACCCTGTTCGGCGGCGTGCACCGGGGCTTCTCCCCGGCCGCACCCGGCTCCTCCAGCGAGGCGGAGACGGCGGTCAACTGGGAGGCCGGCGCGCGCTGGACCGGCGCAGCCGGTTATGCCGAGGCCGTCGGATTCTATAATGATTACGAGAACCTTCTGGGCACCTGCACGGCGTCCACGGGCGGGGGCTGCACCATCGGTGACCAGTTCGACGGCGGCGAAGTGCGCGTGCGCGGGCTGGAACTGTCAGCCGGCGCCGATCTGGCGGCGTTCGCCAATGTCGATGGCGTCGCCATCCCGGTGCGTCTGGCCTATACGCTCACCGACGCCGAGTTCGAGACGGCGTTCCAGTCCGGTTTCGGGCCTTGGGGCAATGTCCAGTCGGGCGACGAGCTGCCTTATCTGGCCCAGCACCAGTGGTTCGCCTCCATTGGACTTGAGCGCGGCCGCCTGGGTGGCGAGCTGGCGCTGACCTGGCTTGACGAGCGCCGCACAATGGCCGGTCAGGGCGCCAACCCGGCCGGCACGGGCCTTGAGTCCTTCGCCGTGGCCGATCTGGCCGTGTGGTACGATCTGACCGACGCCCTGGGCGCCCGGGTCCAGGTGCGCAACCTCACCGACGAGGTCTATGCCGCGTCGCGTAGCCCCGCAGGCCTGCGCCCCGGCGCCCCGCGTGCGGTGCTGTTCGGGCTGGCGGCGAATTTCTAGGGCCGGTCCTGAAACCTGAGACGAAAAAGGCCGCGTCCCTCAAGGGACGCGGCCTTTTCATGTCTTGGGTCGGCGACGTGCCGGCGTCAGTGCGTCAGCACGTTGAACAGCGCTTCCAGCTTGTCGATTTGCGCCTGGGCGGCATCACGCTCCATGTCGTCACGCGCCATGGCAAGCGTTTCGCGCGCCTGCTGCAGCTCCACGGCGACGGCATCCGCGGTGACGGTATCCAGCGCGATGGCTTCCTCCGCGAGGATGGTAAGACCTCCCGGCGTCACTTCGGCGAAGCCGCCATGGATGAAGGTGCGGGTGACCGCGCCGCCATCATGGATCGCGATGGCGCCCGAGCGGATCGTGGACATGAAGGGCGCGTGGCCCGCCAGCACGCCGAAATCGCCCAGCTCGCCAGGCACCACCACCATGTCCACCTCGCCCGCAAAGACGCGCTTTTCGGGCGAAACGAGGTCGAATTGAAGCTTGTCAGCCATGGCCTGGTCTTTCTTGTCCCTGGACCGGAAGCGGGCTTACGCCGCTTCCGCCGCCAGCTTCTCGGCTTTCTTCACGGCGTCCTCGATGGTGCCGACCATGTAGAAGGCCGGCTCGGGCAGGTGGTCGTACTCGCCGTTGCAGATCGCCTTGAACGAGCGCACGGTGTCTTCGATCGGCACCTGGATGCCCGGCGAGCCGGTGAACACTTCGGCCACGTCGAAGGGCTGGGACAGGAAGCGCTCGATCTTGCGGGCGCGGGCCACGGCCAGCTTGTCCTCTTCGGACAATTCGTCCATGCCCAGAATGGCGATGATGTCCTGCAGCGATTTGTAGCGCTGGAGGATTTCCTGCACACGGCGGGCGGTCTGGTAGTGCTCTTCGCCCACGATGCGCGGCTCAAGGATGCGCGAGGTGGAATCGAGAGGGTCCACAGCCGGGTAGATCCCTTTTTCCGAGATCGCGCGATTGAGCACCGTGGTCGCGTCGAGGTGCGAGAAGGTGGTGGCCGGGGCCGGGTCGGTCAGGTCGTCGGCGGGCACGTACACGGCCTGCACCGAGGTGATCGAGCCTTTCTTGGTCGAGGTGATGCGCTCCTGCAGCGCGCCCATGTCGGTGGACAGGGTCGGCTGATAGCCCACCGCCGACGGAATGCGGCCCAAGAGCGCCGACACTTCCGCGCCCGCTTGCGTGAAGCGGAAGATGTTATCCACGAAGAACAGCACGTCCTTGCCCTCTTCGTCGCGGAAATACTCCGCTTGGGCCAGACCCGACAATGCCACGCGGGCGCGCGCGCCCGGCGGCTCGTTCATCTGGCCGAACACCAGCGCGCAGCGCGAGCCTTCCACCGAGCCGTTATTGGCTTTGGGGTCCACGTTGACGCCGGACTCGATCATTTCCCAGTAGAGGTCATTGCCTTCACGGGTGCGTTCGCCGACGCCGGCGAACACCGAATACCCGCCGAACAGCTTGGCGATATTGTTGATCAGTTCCTGGATCAGCACGGTCTTGCCCACGCCCGCGCCGCCGAACAGGCCGATCTTGCCGCCCTTGGCGTACGGGCAGAGCAGGTCGATGACCTTGATGCCGGTGGGCAGGATTTCCGCCTCGGTGGACTGCTCTTCGAAGGTCGGCGCTGAACGGTGGATCGACGCCATGGCGACGCTGTTAACCGGGCCGGCCTCGTCGATCGGATCGCCGGTGACGTTCAGGATGCGGCCCAGCGTGCCCGGTCCCACCGGCACCTGGATCGGCGCGCCGGTATCGGTCACGTCCTGACCGCGGCGCAGGCCTTCGGTGGCGTCCATGGCGATGGTGCGCACAGAGTTTTCACCCAGATGCTGGGCGACTTCGAGCACCAGCTTGCGCTCGCCGTTGGTGGTCTCCAGCGCGTTGAGGATGTCCGGCAGTCCGCCTTCGAACTCCACGTCCACGACCGCGCCTGTGACCTGTACGATCCGGCCTTTAAATGTGCTCATCTTGCTCAGCCTCTTCTTGTCCCGGGGCGGCGCGGTCGCGCCCGCCCGATAGTGTGTGATGCGCTAGACCGCCTCGGCGCCGGAGATGATCTCGATCAGCTCCTTGGTGATCTTGGCCTGGCGGGTGCGGTTGAATTCCAGTTTCAGCTTGTCGATCAGCTCGCCGGCATTGCGCGTGGCTGAATCCATGGCCGCCATCTTCGCGCCCATCTCGCCGGCCGCATTCTCCAGCAGCGCCGAGAGAATGACCGTCTTGATATAGCGCGGCAGCAGGGCGGCGAGGATCTGTTCCTCGTCCGGCTCGTACTCGTAGATCGCGCCCTTGAGATCAGGCTTCGGCACGCTCTCGTCAATGGCGTCGCGCGCCGGGATCAGCACCTGGGCGCGCGGCTTCTGGGTCATCACCGAAATGAATTGCGAGCTGATCACCTCGCACACGTCGAACTCGCCCTCGTCAAACAGCGACACGATACGGTCGCCGATCTGGCCGGCCACCGCGCCGTCCAGCGCCTTCACGGTCCGAAGCTCGATCACGCCGATGATCTTGTCGGCATGCAGGCGCTTCAGCGCGTCTGCGCCCTTCTTGCCGACGCACAGGATTTTCACTGTCTTGCGGGCGGATGTCAGGGCCGCAATGCGCTCGCGGGCGAGGCGGGCGATATTGGTGTTGAACCCGCCGCACAGGCCGCGGTCAGCCGCCGCGACGAGCAGCAGGCGCACCTCGTCCTTGCCGGTTCCCACCAGCAGGCGCGGCGCTGTCGGCCTATCGGCGGCCGTGGCGAGATTGGCCATCACAGCCGCCATGCGCTCGGCATAGGGACGCGCAGCCTCAGCCGCGTCCTGCGCCTTGCGCAGCTTGGCGGCGGCGACCATCTGCATCGCCTTTGTGATCTTCTTGGTCGAGTTGACCGAGCTGATCCTGTTCTTCAGTTCCTTGAGGCTGGCCATGATTTCCGTGCCGCTCGTGTCAATTCAGTCGCCGGCGGCCTGAACCGCCGGCGCAGAGGATCAGGCAAAGCGCGAGGTGAAGGTCTCGACCGTGCTTTTCAGCTTGGCCTCGGTGTCGTCGCTGAGCTTTTGCTCCTTGCGGATCGTGGCCAGCAGGTCGGCCTTGTCGGCATGAAGATGGCGCAGGAAGTCCGCCTCATACCGGCCCACATCACGCGCCGGAATCTTGTCGAGATAGCCGCGCGTACCGGCATAGATCACGCAGACCTGCTCTTCCATGGACAGCGGCGAGAATTCGGGCTGCTTGAGGAGCTCGGTCAGGCGCTCGCCGCGGCCCAGCATGCGCTGGGTGGCGGCGTCCAGATCGGAGCCGAACTGGGCGAAGGCGGCCATTTCGCGATACTGGGCGAGCTCGCCCTTCATCTTGCCGGCGACCGACTTCATCGCCTTGGTCTGGGCGGCCGAGCCCACGCGCGACACGGACAGGCCGACGTTCACCGCCGGGCGGACGCCCTGGTAGAACAGCTCGGTTTCCAGGAAGATCTGGCCGTCCGTGATCGAGATCACGTTGGTCGGAATATAAGCCGCCACGTCATTGGCCTGGGTCTCGATGATCGGCAGCGCCGTCAGCGACCCCGAGCCGTGCTCTTCATTGAGCTTGGCGGCGCGCTCCAGCAGGCGCGAGTGCAGGTAGAACACGTCGCCGGGATAGGCTTCGCGGCCAGGCGGGCGGCGCAGCAAGAGCGACATCTGGCGATAGGCCACGGCCTGCTTGGACAAATCGTCATAGACGATCAGCGCATGCATCCCGTTATCGCGGAAATACTCGCCCATGGCGCAGGCGGTGAACGGCGCCAGGAACTGCATCGGCGCCGGGTCCGAGGCGGTGGCGGCGACCACGATGGTGTAGTCCAGCGCGCCTTTTTCCTCGAGCGTCTTCACGATCTGGGCGACGGTGGAGCGCTTCTGGCCGATGGCCACATAGACGCAATAGAGCTTCTTGCTCTCGTCGTCGCTTTCGTTGATCTGCTTCTGGTTCAGGATGGCGTCGAGCGCGATGGCGGTCTTGCCAGTCTGGCGGTCGCCGATGATCAGCTCGCGCTGGCCGCGTCCGACCGGGATCATGGCGTCAATGGCCTTGATGCCGGTGGCCATCGGTTCGTGCACGGATTTGCGCGGCAGAATGCCCGGCGCCTTCACGTCCACGATGCGGCGCTCGGCCACGTCTTTCAGCGGACCCTTGCCGTCAATCGGCTCGCCCAGCGCGTTGACGACGCGGCCCAGCAGGGCCTTGCCGACGGGCGCGTCCACGATGGAGCCCAGACGCTTGACGGTGTCGCCTTCCTTGATGCCCCGGTCTTCACCGAAGATCACGCAGCCGACATTGTCGCGCTCCAGGTTCAGGGCCATGCCCTTCACGCCGCCGGTGAACTCCACCAGCTCGCCGGCCTGGACCGCGTCCAGCCCGTGCACGCGCGCGATGCCGTCGCCCACCGACAACACCTGACCGACTTCGGACACGTCCGCAGCGGCGCCGTAATTCTTGATCTGCTCTTTGAGAATGGCGGAGATTTCCGCAGCCCGGATGTCCATGGCGTCAGGCCTCTTTCAACGTTTTGCGCAAGCCCTCGAGCTGCGTGCTCAGGGAGGAATCAAACAGGCGCGAGCCGACCTTGACGATCAGCCCGCCGATCATGTCCGGCCGAACTTCGGCGCGGATTTCAACGTCTTTGCCCAGCGCGGTCTTCAGCGCCTCGGCCAGTTCCTTGAGCTGGGCGGCGCTCAGCGCATCGGCGCTGGCCACCTCGGCCGTCAGGGCGCCGCGGCGCTTGGCCGCCAGCACGGCGAAGGCGCGCGCCATATCGCCCAGTCCGCCAGCCCGGCCATTGCGGGCGGCGACTGCGACGAAGCGCCGCGTCAGGTCGTGGAATTTGAGCGCATCGGCGAGCTTGTCCAGCGCGGCGGCCTTGTCGCCGGTCTTGTGGACCGGGCTGGCCATGGCCCGCTGCAGCGCGTCTGATTGCGCAAAGGCGGCGGCCAGCGCCGCCATATCGGCTTCGGCGGCGTCAAGCACGCCTGCCTCATCCGCCAGTTCGAAGAAGGCGCGCGCATAGCGCCCGCCCGCTTCGCTCGTGATCGCATCCTGTCCGGTGGTCACCGTTAGCGCCGCTTTCTTCTCATGATGCCCGTCTGCGGGTCGCGCCCTGAAGGCCGACGCAAACGATTGAAGGACCGTAAGTTTTTAGACGGCGCGACTGGCCTGAGCCCAAGCGTCCGTTAGAACCCGGCGCCGAACTAGCACAGGGGGATGCAGGCGGCAACACCGCGCGCAGGGCCGCTGCAGGGTGAGGGGTGGCTAAGCGCCTGACTGGAGCGCGGGTCCGGGGTCCTGGCGGGAATGAAGAACGCGGACAATGGTGACGGCATCGGGGTCTGCGATGTAAAAATCACGTGCGACCCGGCGGGCCAGGCCCGCATGTTTTCACTCAAATCGTCCCGGCTGCGCCCAGAGAGCGGCCGCTCGCCAACGCTGGCGATGGCGGCTCGCAGCAGACCCATATAGCGCCGCATCTGCTCGCTGCCCCATTCATGCAGAGTGTAAGCGCCAATCGACCGCAGGTCCGCATGCGCCGATTGCGCGATGTTGACCTTAGCCATGGACCGCCGCGGACTGCTCGGGCGTGCGCGGCTCTTCTGGCATGTCCGCAGCCTCTGATTCGATCTCGGCCATCAGCGCATCAAAGTCGAGTTCGCTGACCCGGCCGTGCTTGACATCCTCAAGGCCCTTGTCGATCTCGGCGCGCAAGGCGTCCAGCTTCTCCTGATGGGTTTGCTCGGCGCGCATCTGGGTGCGCAGGGCCTCGCGGATCACCTCGCTGGCATTGTTGTAGAGGCCGCTCTCCACCTTGGCGCGGACCCAGGCTTCCAGTCGGTCGGTGAGGGAAATGTGCATGGCGGCCTCCGGCGCAAAGTGACGCCGTGACCATACACGCTTTGACAATGTTTGTCGCTATGGCGCCCGCCTGATGGCGGCGCGCTAGAGAATGAACTTCGACAAATCGGCGTTCTTCGCCAGCGATTCCACGCGCGCTTTCACATAGGCCGCGTCGATCACCAGCGCGTCGCCGGACCGGTCAGACGCCGTGAAGCTGATTTCCTCGACCACTTTTTCCAGAATCGTCTGAAGCCGCCGGGCGCCGATATTCTCGATGCTGGCGTTCACCTCTGCGGCATAGTCGGCGACCGCATCGATGGCGCTGTCATCAAACGACAGGTCAAAGCCTTCGGTCTCCATCAGCGCGACATACTGGGTGACCAGGCTGGCTTCGGGCTCTGTGAGGATGCGGCGCAAATCGTCGCGGGTCAGCGCCTTGAGCTCCACCCGGATCGGCAGGCGGCCCTGCAGCTCGGGCAGGAGATCGCTGGGCTTGGTCACGTGAAACGCGCCCGACGCGATAAACAGCACGTGGTCAGTCTTCACCGGCCCGTACTTGGTGGCCACGGTGGCGCCTTCGATGAGGGGCAGGAGATCGCGCTGCACGCCTTCGCGCGACACGTCCGCGCCGCGATTGTCGGCGCGGCCGGCGACCTTGTCGATTTCGTCGAGGAAGACAATGCCCTCGTTTTCCGCCAGCCTGATCGCGTCGATCTGGATCTGGCTTTCATCCAGCAGCTTGTCGGCCTCTTCATTGATCAGGGGCGCATAGGCGTCCTTCACGCTGGTGCGCACGGTCTTGGAGCGCCCGCCCATGCCCTTTCCCAGCATGTCCGACAGATTGATCATGCCCATGCCGCCGGGCATGCCGGGAATGTCGATATTGCTGAAGGGCGAGGAATCATCCGCGATCTGGATCTCGATATCGCGATCGTCCAGATCGCCGGCGATGAGCTTCTTGCGGAAGGATTCACGGGTCCCGGGGGAGGCGTCGGCGCCGACCAGCGCATCCAGCACGCGGTTCTCCGCCGCCTCGTGGGCCTTGGCCTTGACCTCTTCACGCTTGGCGTCGCGCACGATGGAGATGGCGACCTCCACCAGATCACGCGCGATGGAATCCACGTCCCGGCCCACATAGCCGACCTCGGTGAACTTGGTGGCCTCGATCTTCAGGAAGGGCGCGCCGGCGAGCTTCGCCAGGCGCCGGGAAATCTCGGTCTTGCCCACGCCGGTGGGGCCGATCATCAGGATATTCTTCGGCGTGACCTCCTCGCGCAGCCCCTCGGCCAGGCGCTTGCGCCGCCAGCGATTGCGCAGCGCGATGGCCACCGCCTTCTTGGCCTCGGACTGGCCGACAATGTGACGGTCGAGCTCGGAGACGATCTCGCGGGGAGAATAATCGGTCATTTTTCTCTTTCCATGTTGAGATATTGCAACTAAAGATGCAATCCGCTGCAACAAGGCGGGGACCATGAAGGCATTTCGTGAGATTTTGCGGAACCTGTGGAAGGCATACCTTGCGATTGGTATCGTCACATTAATCCTAGCAGTGGTGTACCATCAATGGTTCATTCCAGCATCTTGGTGCGATGAAAACGCGTGTGTAGTATTTGACAACCGCGACCATTTTTCGGCGTTCTATATAACATGGCTAGAAGACGTAATTTTCTTTTCACTTATTGGCATACCGGCAGTCTGGATAAGTCTGCGAAAACCTGATGACGATCATATAGAACACAGATTTAATTATTTGTTCAATAGCGATGACGCGCGCAGTCATAATATAGTTAGAGAATTTAATGAAGTCTTTACGAAGATGTCAGCATTCTGCACTCAAGCGAATATCAAAATTCGGCTTTCCGAGTTTATAGAAAGCGGAGACATAATAAAAGTCGAAGCCCAATATCAAATGTACATATCCAATATGTACAAAGATCATACTTATAAAGACCCGGCTCTCGGAATTATAATAGAAATTGATAAAGATGTCGAGAATATCGAAATGCTTGGAGAGGTGACGCTATTGAGAACAATGAAAAATAATATACCAAATGATTACATTTCATCACCAATCCGCTTAAGCAAAAGCAGAAAGTCATTCGAGAAAAAGATAGAGTTGGAGATCGATCCAAATGGCTCAGTTCTATATGAATTTGGTTTCTTTTTATATATAAGAAATGATGATGACTTTTGGGTAAAAGTTGATCGATATACGAAAGATGCCAGTATAACTATATTGAATGATGTGATCGGAACAGAACTCATTGTGAGTTCTGGCGCTGACGGGTTTCTAAAACCTGCGGCGCCGATCTTGCCAGCGGAAAAGCCGACGTCCATATATGAGGGTAGGATGGAGTCGCACAAACCTGTGACTTTTCATTTGAAGCTTTCGAAAGCTTCGAACTCGCCGGAGGAAGCAGATGAGAAATAAGATAGCACACTTTATCCGTGGCGGCGGTGGCGGTGCTAGTGGCGCCAACATAAGTGCACAGATGGGCGGCGGCGGCGGCGGTGGCGGCGGGTGAGGTAAGGTTTCCGCGCTTTCACCTCGCCTTCCCGGTGCATGATCTGGCCGCGGCGCGCGCCTTCTATGCCGGCGTTTTGAACTGTCCGACGGGCCGCGAAAGCGAGTCCTGGATCGATTTCGATCTGATGGGCCATCAGGTGGTGGCCCATCTCTCGCCCGGCGACTGTACGCCGGTGGGCGCGGGCGGGGTGGATGGCCAGGCGATCCCGGTGCGCCATTTCGGGCTGATCGTGGACTGGGAATTGTTTGATGAGCTTGCCGCCCGGCTGAAAGCGGCGGCGGCGCCCTTTCTGGTCGAACCCTATCTGCGCTTCGCCGGATCGCCGGGCGAGCAGAAGACGTTGTTTGTCGCCGATCCCAGCGGCAATGCGCTAGAGTTCAAGGCGTTCCGGGACGAGGCGATGATCTTCGCTACCGATGGCCGCCTGTTCGCCTGAGCTTGCGGGCGGCGCGCGCTTTTGCGCGGGCGCGAAATCGTCTAAGACCGCCAGCCAATCCCTGCCGCTCCAGACATCACGGTCCTGCGCCCATGAAACCGTTTCCCGATTCCTATGACGCCAAGGCCAATGAGGCCGCGCTGCGCGCGCGCTGGGCGCAGGATGACGCCTTCCGCTGGGATCCGGCCCGTCCGGCTGACACCGATTATGTGATCGACACCCCGCCTCCGACCGTGTCGGGCCATCTGCATGTGGGCCATGTCTATTCCTACACCCAGGCCGACATCACGGCGCGCTATATGCGGATGAGCGGGCGCAATGTGCTCTATCCCATCGGCTGGGACGATAACGGCCTGCCTACCGAGCGCCTGGTGGAGAAGGTGCGCAAGGTGCGCGGCGGCACCATGGCGCGCGATGAATTCGTGGCGCTGTGCCGCGAGGTGATTCCCGAATACGAGCAGCAATTCCGCGATCTGTTCTCGCGCCTGGCGCTGAGCGTGGACTGGAGCCGTGAATACCAGACCATCTCCGATGAAAGCCGGGCGGTGTCGCAGATGTCCTTCCTGGACCTGTACCGCAAAGGGCTTCTTGAGCGCCGCCTGGAGCCCACCTTGTGGGATCCGGCCGACCGCACCGCCATCGCCCAGGCCGAGGTGGACGAAATCGAGCGCGACGGCCTGCTCAACTACATCGCCTTTGAAACTGAGGGCGGCGGCGAACCGGTGGTGATCGCCACCACGCGGCCCGAGCTCATTGGCGCGTGCGGCGGGCTGATGATCCATCCCGATCACCCGCGCGCCGGTGAGCTGATCGGCAAGCGGGCTGTCAGCCCGCTCTACCGCGTCCCGGTGGAGATCTACGCCGAGCCCAGCGTCGACCCTGAAAAGGGGACCGGCATCGTGATGTGCTGCACGTTCGGCGACGTGACGGACATTCAGTGGTGGCGCACCCACAAACTGCCGCTGCGCATGGTGATCGATCAGGCTGGCAAGATGATCGCCGAGCTTCCCATCGGCACTGGCGACTGGCAGAGCCTGGACCCGCAGGCCGCGCGCGACGTGACGGCAGCGCTGGCCGGGCAGAAAGCAGCCAAGGCCAAGGAGATGATCCTTGAGATGCTCAAAGCCGCAGGCGTGGTGTTGAAGCAGGAGCCGACCCGGCAGGTGATCCCGGCGGCCGAGCGCTCGGGCGCGCCGCTGGAAATCATCGTGACCCCGCAATGGTTCATCCGCACGCTGGACTTCAAGGACGAGATCCTGGCCAAGGGCCGGGAGATCAATTGGCGTCCCGCCTATATGCGCCAGCGCTTTGAAAGCTGGGTGGAGGGGCTGAAATGGGACTGGTCAATCTCCCGCCAGCGCCATTTCGGCGTGCCTTTGCCGGTCTGGTACTCCAAGCGTCCCGGCGAAGAGGGCAAGATCATTGTCGCGTCGAAAGACGAGCTGCCGGTTGACCCCACCTTGCAGGCGCCAGGTGGCTACGAACCCCACGAGGTGGAGGGCGAGCGCGATGTGATGGACACCTGGGCGACCTCGTCGGTCTCGCCCCAGCTGGTCACGCGGTCGATCAATGCCGATTTCGCGTTCGACTTTGAGAGCCACAAGCGCCAGTTCCCCATGGCCCTGCGCCCGCAGGCCCATGAAATCATTCGCACCTGGGCGTTCTACACCATCGTGAAGGCGCTCCATCATGAGAACGTGACTCCCTGGAGCGACATCGCCATTTCAGGCTGGTGCCTGGCCGGCGACGGATCGAAAATGTCCAAGTCCAAGGGCAATGTGACCGATCCGATCAAGCTCTTGGACGAATACGGGACGGACCCGGTGCGCTACTGGACGGGGACCTCGCGCCTGGGCCAGGACACGGCCCTGTCAGTCAATACGCTCAAGCAGGGCAAGCGCCTGGTCACCAAGCTGTGGAACGCGTCCAAACTCGCCCACATGGCGATCAGCGCAGCCGAGGTGCACGGGGCGCTGGAGCCGGTTTCGCCGCGCGCCGACATCGAGGCGGGCCTGATCAGCCATCCCATGGATGTCTGGCTGATGGGCAAGCTCGCCGAGACCGTGCGCAAGGCGTCCGAGGCGTTCGAGAGCTATGAATACGCCGCCGCCCAGCGCGCCATCGAAAGCTTCTTCTGGAGCGATTACTGCGACAATTATCTGGAGATCGTGAAACGCCGCACCCGGTTTGAGGGCGCCCCCAGCGATGAAGAGCGCTCGGCCGTGCTGACCCTGTGGCACGCCAGCGACGCGCTGATCCGCCTGTTTGCGCCGTTCATTCCGTACGTCACCGACGCGCTCCACGCCATCTTCCATGGCGAGGAGGCGGGCACGGTGCATGCCTGCGGGATGTGGCCGAAACTGGCCGATCAGGCGGACGAAGCCGCCTTCCGCACTGAGGGCGAGGCCTTCCTCGAAGTGCTGGGCGCGGCGCGCAAGGTGAAGTCCGAAGCCCAGCTGTCCATGAAGACGCCGGTCACGGTGCTGACGGTGATTGGCGAGGGCGCGCTGACCGATCTGATCGGCGATACGGTCGAGGACCTTAAAGCCGTGACCAGCGCCGAACGCGCCGAGCGGGCGCCGGCGGCGCCGGAGGGCGCCCGTCAGGCGTCAAGCCCGGACGAGCGCCTCACTGTGGCGCTTGTGCTGGCGCCGCAAGAAGGCTGAGGGGGCCTGCGATGACCCATATCGATCCCGAACGCGCGGCCTTTGAGGCGTTCAAGGCCCTGCCGCGCGACGAGCCGGTGGAGATGCTCAATCTGATCGCCCTGCATGACCGCGCCGCCTATCCCGACGGGCGCGCGATCAGCGGCGCTGACGCCTACCGGCTCTATGGCGAGACCTCCGCGCCGGTGTTTCAGCGTGTCGGCGGGCGCATCCTCTGGCGCGGGACGCCGCGCTGCGTGCTGATCGGACCCTCAACCGAGCAGTGGGACCTGGCCTTCATCGCCGCCTATCCCAGCGCCTCCGCGTTTCTGGAAATGGTCACCGACGCGTTCTATCAGGCCGAGGCCGTGCCCCACCGCCGCGCCGCCGTGCGCGACAGCCGGCTGATCCGCAACGCGCCGTCCGGCGCCGGGTCAGCTTTCGGCTGAGGCTGTGTCTGCATCGGCGGCCTCGGGCTCCACAACTGGCAGGGCGGGTCGCCACGGGTGCAGACGGCGATGGGCCTTGATCACCGTGTCGCATATCTGCCGGATGCGGCGCGCATGCATCAGGGCCGGATCCACTGCGCTGACGGCCAGATCGCCCGACGCGACGCCATTGAGCAATTCAGCCTTCACATCGCTATAGGCGGCCTGAAACGTGCGGTCCAGGCTGCGGGCCCGCGTCTCAAATCCGGCCTCGTCGAGATTGCTCACGTCCAGCGCCAGGACGGCGTGCAGCGCGTGCTGAAGGCCCGTCCACGCCTCGCTCTGGCCAAACCGGCCGGGCGGCGCCGTGTCGGACGCGATCTCGGCCGACAGCATGGCCAGTTCTTCCAGATGCTGCAGGGCGCGCACCAGATCGGGCACGGCCGCTGTGACGCTGCCGGGTAGGGCTGAGGCATTCATGCGCGCCAGAAACGCCCGGATCTGCTCGCCCAGCTGCATCAGCCCGTCCCGGCGCAGTTTCAGGCGGGTCTTGGCCATGGGCTGGGGCCCTGCCGCCTCGCGCACCAGGTCGAGCGTCAGGCCGGTCATGCGCACCAGCTCCTGGGCCAGCGCATTGAGCGCCAGGCTGGGCACGGGCAGGGAGGTGGGGTCGAGATGGACCGGCCGCGCCAGCGTCTCGTCTTCTGTGACGAAACGGGTCGACAGCCACGCCACCGCCCGGCCCACCAGCGGCCAGGCCAGCGCCACGCCCGTAACATTGAACAGGGTGTGGAACAGGGCGAGCGTTGCGGGCGTGTCCTCAGAACCCAGCACCAGCCCGGCCAGCTCACGCGCGGCCGTCAGGAGCAGCGGCAGTGCTGCCAGCGCCACCAGGGCGGCGAACACATTGAACGCGATATGGGCGCTGGCCACCCGGCGGGCGGGCGCGCCGGCGCCCAGCGCGGCGAAGACGGCGGTGGAGGTGGTGCCCAGATTGGTGCCGATCACGGCGGCGGCGGCGAACTCAAGCGGGAAGGCCTGGCCGGCGCTGGCGGTGAGCACAATGGCGATGGCGGCGCTGGACGACTGGGTCAGCACCGTGACCAGCGCGCCCAGCGCCACGAAGGCCAGAATCGAGAGAATGCTGGCGGTTTCCGGGGTAATCGACGCCAGCGCCGGGGCCAGGTCGCCAAACCCGGTCTGAAGCACGCCGACGCCGAGGAAAAACAGGCCGAATCCGGTCAGCGCCCGCCCCGATCCGGCGATGCGCGCCCGCTCGCCGGCGCCCAGCGCCAGCGCCATGCCGATCCCGATCAGCGGCAGGGCCAGTGCGCCCACATCCACCTTCACCCCGACCAGCGCCACCAGCCAGCCGGTCATGGTGGTGCCCACATTGGTGCCCAGGATCACCCATACCGCCCGGCGCAGGCTCAACAGGCGCGCATTGACGAAGCCCACCGTGGCCACGGTCACCGCGCTGGACGATTGAACCACAGCTGTGATCAGCACGCCCAGCGCAAACCCGCGCACGCTCGACTTCGTCCAGGTCTGCAACAGGGTGCGCAGCGCGCCGCCGGCGGCGATCTTCAACCCGTCGGTGAGCAGTCCCATGCCCAGCAGGAACAATCCGATCCCGCCGGCAAGCGTCAAAACCGCCATCATTGACGTCCGCTCCGCTAAGCTGCTCCGGGTTCGGACAATACAGCGATTTGACGACGGATGGAGCGGGCAGGGGCAGCGGGGGTTGTGAAAGGATATGGTGGGGCCTGGCGGATCAAATTCGAACCGGCAGGGTTCGCAAGGGCGAACGCCCGCCCGCAGCGTCAACGAGGATTGACTGAGCGGAGCGAAGGAGAATGGAAAATGGTGCCGCTTGCGTGACTCGAACACGCGACCTACGCATTACGAATGCGTTGCTCTACCAGCTGAGCTAAAGCGGCTCTGGACCCGGCGCGTGGCCCGGTTCAGCGACGGCGGAACCTACCCTTGAACGCCGGGACGGGCAAGCGGGCAGTGAAGCCCGGTTTCAGCGCTCGATACCCCGCTGTTTTGAGCCTCACCCTTGCTCGTCCCGGAACCGCGCGATGGCGTCGCAGACCGGGCGCGACAGGCTTTCGAAGAACGCGGTCAGGTGATCGCTGGGGCGCGCGGCGGCGGCGTCATTGCGGATCACCAGATGGGCGTGTTCGCGGCCCGGCGCGGTCCATTCATGGTGCATGGGGCGCACGGTGCGCAGATACTGGCCGACCACCGACTGGGGCGTACGGCCGCGCTCATTGACGTCGCGCAAGAGGCGGCGCGCCAGGCGGATATCATCGGGCGCATCCACATAAACGCGCAGGTCGAAAAGGTCGCGCACCTGCGCATCGCAGAACAGGTGAAT
This sequence comes from Hyphomonadaceae bacterium ML37, assembly GCA_027627685.1. NCBI lineage: Bacteria > Pseudomonadati > Pseudomonadota > Alphaproteobacteria > Hyphomonadales > Hyphomonadaceae > Hyphomonadaceae bacterium ML37. The sequence goes on along the minus strand of CP091241.1, from coordinate 2,893,911 downwards.
GCCTTCCACGATGATCACATCGGCCGGTTCGATGCGGCGCGTATCGGCGCGGCGGCGGTGAATCGTGAAGTCATAGATCGGCGCCTTGACCGGCTTGCCGTCCTTGAGCGCCGCCAGCTGGCGCGCCAGCAGGGCATGGTCGCGCGAGGCCGGATGGTCAAAATTGAACGCCGCCGGCTCGAAATCCGGTTTGGCGCCGTGGTCGCCGTAATAATCATCCTCGGCCATGACCAGCGCCGACAGGGGCGCGGCAGAGCGGGCGGCGGCGCGCGCGATCTCGGTCTTGCCCGAGGCAGACCCGCCGGTGACGCCGATCAGCAGGCGTTTCTTCGGTGCAAGCAGGCTCATGGGCGGCATCAGTCCTTGCGGGCGTCATCCTCAACGCCGGGATCATCCGGCGCGCGCGGGGCCTGATAGCTGTCCGTGGCGGCGCTGTCGCCCGGTTTTGCAGCGCGCGGTTTGGCCGGCGCTTCCAGCAGGGCGCTGTCGGGCGCAGCGGCGGCGGCGATCTCATAGCGCTCATGGCGCGGGTGGATCAGCCGGCTTTCCCGGCCCCAGGCGTCCACCATGCGCTTCCAGTCCTCGTCGGTATAGGGGAAGGCGGCGCCGGTCTCGTCGATATCCGACCAGTCGGCTTCGCCGGGCGCATGGGCGGCGCGGGTCATCCAGCGCCGCGCCCCGGCGGCGTCGCCGTCCAGCTGGGCGGCGCGGGCGGCCAGTACACAGACCCGCGCCGAGACAGGCGGCTGGGCGGTCAGGCTGGCGAGCGCGTCGCGGGCGGCGTCGCGATTTTCCTGATCCAGCGCCGTTTCGGCCAGCAGGATGCGGCTTTCGCGATGCTCCGGATTGAGGGCGGCCAGGGCGCGCAGGCGCTCGGCCCGCTTGGCCTTGGTGTCGGATTTGCGCAAGGCGCCATGAGCCCGGGCCAGCGCCGGGTGGGGCGCGCGTGTCCAGGAGGTTTCCAGAATTTGCGCCGCCTGCCGGTGACGGCGCTGATCGGCCAGCAGCCTGCCGGCCAGTTCCGCAGCGGGGGCGAAATCGGGCGAGGCGCCCGCGGCGCGCTCGGCCAGCCGGGCCGCCGCTTCGGGGTCGGAGGCCTCCATGCGGCGCGCCTCGGCGGTCAGGAGTACCGCGCGGGTGCGCGCCGCGCGCAGCTTCTCCACCAGTCCGCGCTTTTCACCTTCGGACAAAGTCGTCTCCGCCTCGCGCCAGCGCGCGGCGTTCACCTGGGCGGCGAAAAGCGAGTCATAGGCCCAGCGCGCCGGGCCGGAGGTCTCGAACGCCTCGCTGGCATGAGTGATGACGCCCAGCGCATCGCCGCGCGCTTCGGCGATAGAGGCGAGGCCCCGCCGGGCCACCAGCCGGGTGCGCGAATCCTCCAGCATGGCCTCATACTGGCTCTGGGCGCTGGCCAGATCGCCGTCGGCTTCGGCGGCGCGCGCCGACAAGAGCCGCGACAGGGCCGGCCGGTCCAGCAACGCCTCGGCCCGGGCCGCCTGACGCACCGCCAGCGCGCCCTGGCCTGCGGCGGACGCGATCAGCGCGCGCTCCAGCGCATCGAAGCCCTGATCACGCTTGCGGCGCTGACGGAATTTGCGGAACGCATCCGGCGCGCCCCAGACCTTGGCGATCAGCCACCAGGCGACCACCAGCAAGAAGGTCGCGAGCAGCAGCACGCCCATCGCCAGCGCGAACGGCCCTTCGGCCTGAACGCCCAGAAACTCCACGCGCACCACGCCCGGATTGAGAGTCAGGAAGACGGCGAGCGCCGCGGTGAATACGCACAGTGCAATGGTGGCGATCAGGCGGATCATGGCGCCACCTCATCATCCAGCGCGGCGCGCACCTGGCTCAGCGCCGCCTCGACCTGCAGGCGGGCTTCCGCGCCCTGCAGCCAGTCTGCGATCACCGCGCGGGCCGGATCCTCAAGGGCGCGGGCGTCCGCCACCGCGCCTTCCAGATCGCCATCGTCCAGCGCCGCCCGAATAGCGTCGCCGGGACCCGGGCCTTGCGTATTGCGGGCGATGCGCAGCACGCCGAACCAGACTTCAGTCTGCGCGCTGACGGCCTGCAATTCGTCATCAGGCAGTTGGGCCGCCAGTTGTTCGCGCGACGGCGCGCCGGTGCGGGCATGGGCGCGCAGATCGCCCATTGCCGGCGCATCCGGCCAGGCGCGGCGCAGCTCAGCGAGCTCGACGGCGAAGGGGGCTGATCCGCGCGCGGCCGAAGCCAGATCGGCATAGGCGAGGGCGCGGCGCGCCCCGTCGGGTGAGGGCGGGGCGGCGTCTGGCGCAGCCTCCACCTCCGCCAGACGCGCGTCCAGATCGTCCAGGCGGCCGGTCGCCGCATCGAGGCGGGACTGAAGTCGCGCCGCCTCGTCATTGGCCCGTTCTGCGGCGGCGATCCGGTCGGTCAGCGCATCGAGCCGGGTCAGCACCGGGTCCAGAGCGGCGGACACATCGACGCCTTCACCCGCCTCACCGCTTCCCAGCGCGGCGATCCGGGCCTCCAGGGCGTCGAGGCGGCGGGCGGCGTCGCTGGCCGTCTCGTCGATGCGCGTCTCCAGCCCCGTCAGATCGGTGCCTTCCGGCGGCTCTACAGCCTCCAGCGAGTCCACGCGATCGCGCAGGGCCGCGGCGTCGCGCACCAGCTGTTCCAGCGCCTGCCCGCGCAGGGCTTCGCCCGGATCTTCGGTCTCCAGCGCACTCAGGCGCGTCTCAATGCGTGACAGGTCTGGCGGGGGTATTTCAGCGGTTTCCAGAGCGCCCAGGCGCGCTTCCAGCGCGGTGAGATCCGGGGCCGGCGCCGGCATGGCGCGCACCAGCACCCAGCCGGCCGCGCCGCCAATCAGCGCGGCGGCGACCACAAATCCGGTCAGGCGCAGTATCGCCAGCGCCCGCGACAATCCCTTGCGGGGTTCGGGTTCGCTATCCACCGGTTTGAACTCGGCATCCACCGGTTCGGGATCGCCGTTCGGCTTTGTCCGCCCGCTCATCGCGCCTGCCTCGTCAGCAGCCTGTCATCCATAATGCGCTCGAGTCTAAGCCGCGCCGCGCCTGCGCGCCACCGCCCGATGTCAGGTTTCTCGCGGCGCAAGGATTGTGCTGAGCGCTTCGAGCAGCGCCGCTTCATCAGGTCGTTGCGCTACCGTCACGCGCCCTGCACCCGAATGGCGCAGCGGCCCGGCGGCCGCGTCGGAGATCGCCAGAATATGCGCGCCGCCAAGCGCTGACAGCCGGCCTGCGGCCTCCACCAGCGCCAACAGTCTTTCGGTCCCGAGCGGCGAGTGGAGCAGCACCACGGCGCCGGGTCCGAGCGCCTGCAGGGCGGCCTCAGGCAGGGCGTCCACCGGGCGCGCCTCATAGGCGACGTGGCTCTGGGCGTCGCGGCCCATGGCGGTCAGGGCGCCGGACAGATCAAAGGCCTGATCGCGACCGCGCACATGGATGAGGCAGCCCGGATCGGGCGCGTTGAGGATGATGTCGAGCAAGCCGGCCGCATCGCCCGACCCGGTGACCACGTCCTCATGACCGGCGGCGCGCGCTGCGGCGGCGCTGGCGGGGCCAACGGCGAAGATTTTGAGAGATGGCGGCGCGCCCAGGCGCGTCAACTGACCCGCGCCATTGGGGCTGGTGACGATCACGGCGCCCGCGCCTGTCCAGTCCGGCGCGCCGTCCGTTGCCGCGATCTGCGCCGTTGCGGCGTTCACCGCGTGATAGCCCAGCGCCGCCAGCCGCTGGCAGGTGAGCGTGGCGCCGGGCTCAGCGCGCGTGACCAGCACCGGGCGCGCTTCCGTCATCTCATCCGGTTCCGGCGATGATCGCGGCCAGCGCTGCGCCGCCTGCATCGCGGATGTGCTCACCCACGCTGCGTCCCAGAGCTGCGGCCTCGGCCAGACCCATAGCCGGCGCCGAGCCGGAACCGGTCCAGCGCTGCTTGCCGTCTTCGGACAGCGCCTCCGCGCTCAGCCGGATTTCACCGTTTACGATATGGGCGTAGGCGGCGATGGGGGTGCGGCACGATCCGTCCAGCGCTTCCAGCACGCCGCGTTCCGCCGCCGCGGCCAGCGCGCTGTCGTGATGCTGGATGGCGGCGCATAGGGCCTGAGCCTGCGCGTCGCCCATGCGAATCTCCACGCCGACGCAGCCCTGGGCGGGTGCAGGCAGCATGGCGCCGGTGTCGATGGGCGTGAGCTTCGCCTCGTCCCGCCCCAGCCGGCGCAGACCGGCGCGCGCCAGGAAGGTGGCGTCAATGGCGCCATCGCGCACCTTGCCCAGGCGCGTATCCACATTGCCGCGCAGAAGCGTGACTTTGAGGTCAGGCCGCGCCGCCAGCGCCTGGGCCTGGCGCCGGATGGAGGCGGTGCCGAGCACGGCTCCTTGGGGCAGGTCGGCGAGCTGGGCCGAGCCGTTGGCGACGAGGAGCACGTCGCGCGGGTCCTCGCGTTCCAGGATCGCGGCGATGGCCAATCCTTCCGGCAGGCGGGTCGGAACATCCTTCATGGAGTGCACGGCGAAGCGCGCTTCACCGGCCAGCAGGGCGGTCTCCAACTCTTTGGTGAACAAGCCCTTTCCGCCCGCCGCCAGCAGCGCCCGGTCGGTGATCCGGTCGCCGGTCGTGGACAGGCCCAGGATTGGAAACGCTGCCGCGTAATCCTCCACCCCGGCGGCCTGGCCCAATATGGCCTGCAGATTATAGGCCTGGGCGAGGGCCAGCGGCGAGGTGCGCGTGGCGATAGGCATGGGTTCAAAAGGCATGGCCGCTCCTGAACGGCGCCGCCCATTGTGTGCGGGCGCGCGCAGCGCTAACGATCTGTCATGGCGTTATCCCATGCTTTTCCGTTCGGGCAACCCGTCGCGTCACCGCAAAAGGCGTTGACCGTGCTGGGTCTTGAGTCCAGCTGCGACGATACCGCCGCCTCCATTGTGCGCCGCGAACCCGATGGTGCGATCACGATTCTGGCCGAGGCCGTGATCGGTCAGAACGACGCCCATGCGCCCTATGGCGGGGTGGTGCCCGAGATCGCCGCGCGCGCCCATGCCGAGCGGATGGACGGTCTGGCGGCGCGGGTCCTGACGGAAGCCGGCCTCTCGCCGGGCGATCTTGACGCGGTGGCGGCCACCGCCGGACCGGGCCTGATTGGCGGGGTCATGGCGGCGCTGATGACTGCCAAGGGCATCGCGCTGGGCGCCGGCATTCCGCTGGTGGCGGTCAATCATCTCGAAGGCCACGCCCTGTCGCCGCGCCTGACGGGGCGGCTGGACTTCCCCTATCTCCTGCTCCTCGTCTCCGGCGGCCATACCCAGCTTCTGATCGTGGAGGGCATCGGGGCGATGACGCGGCTGGGGTCCACCATTGATGACGCGGCGGGCGAGGCGTTCGACAAGACCGCCAAGATCATGGGGCTTGGCTTTCCCGGCGGCCCGGCGGTTGAACGCGCCGCGCGCGAGGCCCGCGATCCGGGCCGATTCCCCCTGCCGCGCATGCTGACCGGCAAGCCGGGATGCGATTTCTCTTTTGCCGGCCTCAAGACTGCCGCGCGCCGGGTCTGGGACGGGCTGGATTCGCCAGACGAAGCGGACCGCGCCGACCTCGCCCACGCCGTGCAGGGCGCCATCGCCGCCCATCTGGCCGAGCGTACAGGCCGGGCGATGGACGTGTTTACAGACCGCCTGCCCGAAGCCGGGCGTACGCTGGTGGTCGCTGGCGGCGTGGCGGCGAACCAGACGGTGCGCAGCGCGCTGACGGCAGAGGCCGGGGCGCGGGGCTTCACCCTGGTGGCGCCGCCGCTGAAATACTGCACAGATAATGCGGCCATGATCGCTCTGGCGGGCGCCGAGCGTCTGGCGCTGGGGCTGACGGACGGGCTGGATGCGCCGGCGCGCGCGCGCTGGCCGCTGGACGCCGACGCAGCGGCGCTCGCCCCGGCGACGGGCTCGGGCCGTAAGGGTCCCAAGGCGTGACGGGAGGGGGCATGAACAGGTTTCAATCCATCGGCGTGATCGGCGCGGGCGCCTGGGGCACGGCGCTGGCCCAGGCCGCCGCCAGCGCCGGGCGCGATGTCACGCTCTGGGCGTTTGAGCCGGAAGTGACCGACGCGATCCGCACCACCGGCGAGAACACCGCCTTCCTCAAAGGCGTGGCGCTCAATTCCGGCATCCGCGCGACCTCCGATCCCGAGGCTCTGGCTGGGTGCGCCGCGTATCTGCTGGTCACGCCAGCGCAGCACGCACGGCGCACGCTCGCCGCGTTCGCCTCTCACATCCCGGACGGCGCGCCGGTGCTTTTGTGCGCCAAGGGCATCGAGCAGGGCTCGCTGGCGCTGATGACGCAGGTGCTGGCCGAGACCATTCCCCATGCCGTGCCCGCCGTCCTGTCCGGCCCCAGCTTCGCCATCGACGTGGCGCGCGGCCTGCCTACGGCGGTGACGCTGGCGTGCGATGATGAAGGCCTGGGCCAGCAATTGATGGAGGCCATCGGCTCACCGGCCTTCCGGCCCTATTGGAGCTCGGACCTGATCGGCGCGGAGGCGGGCGGGGCGGTGAAGAACGTGCTCGCCATCGCCTGCGGCATCAGCGAGGGCAAGGGGCTCGGCCGGTCCGCCCATGCCGCCCTGATCGCGCGTGGTTTTGCCGAGATGACCCGCCTGGGCGTGGCGCTGGGCGCCCGGCGCGAGACGCTGGCGGGGCTGTGCGGGCTGGGCGATCTGGTGCTCACCTGCTCCTCGCCGCAATCGCGCAACATGTCCTGCGGGCTGGCGCTGGGCCGGGGCGAGGCGCTGGCCGACATCATGGCGGCGCGCAACGCTGTCACCGAAGGCGTGGCCACCGCGCCTGCCGTCACCCAGCTTGCAAAGCGCGCCGGCGTGGGAATGCCGATCTGCGCCGCCGTCGATGCCGTCCTGTCCGGCGCGCTGGATGTGGACGGCGCCATCGAGGCGTTGCTGTCACGCCCGTTCGGGCCGGAAGCCGCCTGATAACTGGTTCGCCGTGCTAGCCCGCCAGCACGTCCTGCCATTCGGGATGACGGTGGATCTGGGCCTTGGCGAAGGGGCAGAGCGGAACAATTTTCACGCCGCGTTCGCGGGCATCCAGCACCGCCCGCTCCACCATCGCCTTGCCCACGCCCATGCCGCGCCATTCGTCGGGGACGCCGGTGTGGTCGATGATGATGGTGCGCTCATCCATGATGGAAAACGTCAGCTCCGCCTCGGGCTTGCCGTCAGCGCGAGCGGCATACCGGCCTTTCGAGCCGGACCGTGTTTCGGTGATCTCGTAGTCAGGCGTGGTCATGATATCGCTCCGGGTCGCGGTGGTTGATGGGTCAGTGGCGATCCACCGCGTGAGCGGTCAGCGCCTCCAGCGGCACGATGGCCAGCGTGCGGGCATGGGTCGCCGCCAGATCGACCCGGGGCGCGCAACCGGCCTCGTACGCTTCCAGCCACCGCGCCGCGCACAGGCACCAGCGGTCGCCGGGGCGCAGGCCGGGAAAATCGTACTCAGGGCGCGGCGTGGACAGGTCATTGCCCCGGCTCATGGAAAATTTCAGGAAATCCCCGGTCAGCACAGCGCAGACCGTGTGGACGCCGCGGTCCTCCGGCCCGGTATGGCAGCAGCCATCGCGGTAGAAGCCGGTCTTGGGGTCATGGCTGCAATCGGCCAGCGGCCCGCCCAGCACATTGCGCGGGGCGCCGCCGGAACCGGATACGTGATCGAAGGGCATGGCGGGACTCTCAGCTTAGCGGATGGTCAGACTGGCGCGCATGGCCTGTCTGGGCAAGGGGCAGGCCGGGATGTGAGGCGCCGATCACATGGGCTTCACAACACGCTGAGGCGCCTTTTTCTGGCCCGCACGGCGCGGCACAGTGCCTCCCATCAATCCTGACCCGCTGGAGGGCCGTCCCATGATTACCCGCACTGTCGTTCGCAAGCTCGCGTGCGCGTTTGTTGTTTTTCTCGCGGCCCCCGCCGCCTTCGCCGCCAACGATCCCGATCCGGCCATGCTCGCCAGCGAGGCGGCGGCGGCGTTCGGCCCGGCGGTCGGCGCGCAGGCGCCTGATTTCGCTCTGCCGGACGCCAGCGGCCAGACCCGCACGCTGGCCGATATCTCCGGGCCGCGCGGCGCAGTGATCTATTTCAACCGGTCGCTGGACTGGTGCCCGATCTGCATCGCCCAGACGATCGAGCTGCAAGAGGCCGTCGAGGCGTTCGAGGCGGCGGGCTGGGGCCTGGCGGTGCTAACCTACGACAATGTAGAGACTTTGGCCGCCGCCGCCGCGCGGCGCGAGCTGACGATGACCCTGTTGTCGGACGAGGACAGCGCCGTGATCGACGCGTTTGACGTGCGTGACCCGATTTATGCCGAGCCGCGCCACCGCGCCCATGGCGTGCCCTATCCGGTGGCGATCGCCATACGCCGGGACGGCAGCGTCGCGGGCAAGTTCTGGCATGAAGGCGGGCTCGGGTCGGATCGTGGCTATGCGGTCCGGGTGAGCGTGCAGGAGGTGCTGGCCGCCCTCGACTAGGTCGTGGACTCATAAGCTCTGATCCAGAGTCTTGCTGATGCGAGTGCGATGGCGGCCAGGAAGTTTCTGGCCAGCTTTTCGAATCGTGTGGCGCATCGTCTGAAGTGCTTGAGTTTGCAGAAGTAGCGCTCGACGAGATTGCGTTGGCGATAGATGTGCGGCGCGACCGATCGCTGGACCTTGCAGTTTTTCTGGGTCGGGATGTGAGCTGTGGCGCCCATGGCTTCGATCTGCTCCACAAGGGCGCGGGCGTCGTAGCCGCGGTCGGCCACCACATGGCGGGCGCGGCGCAGGGTGGATATCAGCTCGGCGCCGGCGCTCTTGTCACCAGCCTGGCCTTGAGACAGGGCCAGGCGGATGGGCAGACCCTGATCGTCCACGATGGCGTGGATCTTGGTGCTCAGTCCCCCGCGAGAGAGACCGATGGCGTGATCCGGACCCCCTTTTTTCCGCCTGCGGCGTGCTGGTGGGCGCGGATGATGGAGCTGTCGATAAAGGTCATCGACTCTGGAGACTGGTCGGCCAGAGCATTGAAAACACTCACCCATACCCCCGCCTTGGCCCACCGGTTGAAGCGGTTGTAGACCGTCGTGTACGGGCCGTAGCGCTCCGGCAGATCGCGCCAGGGCGATCCCGTCCGCAATATATAGAAAATCCCGTTCAGCACACGCCGGTCGTCCGTGCGCGGCACACCGCGCGGCTTGTTCGGCAGGAGCGGCGCGATGATCGACCACTCCGCATCACTCAAATCAAATCGGGCCATGACCAAACTCCCTTCAAGGAGCTTGAATCACGACCCAGCTGATTTGGGAATCCCGTTTATGGGTACAGAACCTAGGCGCTTGCGTCTGGCGGCGCGCGGGGCGAGTCTGGCGGGTGATACGCACCGCCGGGGAGGATGGCGCCATGCTGGACGGACCGGTTCTGGAGACCGCGCGCCTGCGCCTCCGTCCGCCGCAAGAGGCGGATTTTGCAGGGCTTTGCGCCCTGATGGGCGACGAGCAAACGGCCCGGCACATCGGCGGCGCCACCGAACCGGCGCTGACCTGGCGCTCCATGGCCATGCTGATGGGTCACTGGATGATCCGCGGCTACGGCTTCTTTTCGGTTGAAGACAAGGCCACCGGCGACTGGGTCGGCCGGGTGGGGCCCTGGAACCCCCATGAATGGCCGGCGCCGGAGGTCGGCTGGTCGATCCTGCGCAGCCAGTGGGGCAAGGGCTATGGCCCGGAAGCTGCTGGCGCAGCACTGGATTTTGTCTTTGACCGGCTCGGCTGGGAGCGGGTGATCCACCTGATCGCGCCGGAGAATGTCAATTCGGCCGCCGTGGCGCGCAAGCTGGGCTCGGTCAATACCGGCGAAAGCGCGCAAATCCCTGGTTTTCCAGGCATTCTGACGGATGTCTGGGCGCAGTCAAAGGCGGACTGGGCGGTCAATCGTGCGCGGCTTGTCCACGCCCTGACGCCGTGAGCGGGGCGGGGACAGATGCGCGGCGGGCGCGGCGATACAAGCCCTGTGATCTCCAATTCAGGTGTCGAAAATGGCCTGGCATGTGTCCAAAAGGGCGCCTTGAGGGGTCAAGGGGGCGCATTACGGGGTCAAGACGGACGGATTCATGGCCTTGACGGCGCCAGGCCCGTTCAGTCCCCGCCCTCGCACCCCCTCAAAACCACCCCGCCTCCTTGAGCGCCGGGTAGTAGCTGCGGCTGACCGGGACCTCGGTGCCGTCGGTGAGGATCAGCACGCCGCGGCCGTCGCCTTTCCTGGCGTCGGCGACGGCGGCGCGGGCGACCCACCAGGAGCGGTGGGTGCGGGCGCCGTCGAGCGCGGCGCAGGCGGCGGCCGCGTCTGACAGGCGCATCAGGATCAGGGTTTCGCCGGCATCGGTGCGCACGCGCAGATAATGATCCTCGGCGCTCATCGAGAGGATGGCGGCGCGGCGCAGGCGCACGGGCAGCTTGTCGATGAGGGCGGCGGAGGCGCAGGCCGGGGCGGCTGCGCCGGCGTCCGCGTCGGCGGCCTGCGCGCCCGCCGCAATCATACGGGTCTGGCGGTGGCGGACATAGCTGATGCCGGTCATGGCGGCGGCGATCACCAGCACGAAGACGCCGAGTAGGGGCAGGTGCGACCAAACCGGCGCGCCCCTGCGCACCGCATCGATGGTGAACACCATGGCCGTCACCGGCACGGTGAGGAACACGGCGGCGCCGGCGAACCAGATCCCGTCCGGTCCGTGCGGGCGCAGGCGCCGCACGAGGCGGACGCCCAGATCGCCGCTGATCCCGCCCAGGAGGATCAGCCCCGTCCAGTAGACCCAGACCAGTGGCCATCCAAAGACCTGCGTGCCATAGGGGCCCAGCACGGCCAGAAACGTGCCAATGGCGCTGAGCACGCCCGCTTCGCGGACGGCTTTTACAAGCCGGTCCCGGCTGATCATCCTGGCGACCCCTCCCGTTGGCGAAGCGTGAATGACAGCCATAGCGCCATTCACGACGGCTTTCAGCCCTTTCGCGTATTGACGGTTTTCGCGCCCCGCAGCGGCTGGCAGGTCTGATGGGGCCCGCCGCAATCGTGCGCCGGGACGACTGCATCAGGAGCCGACCATGAGACCCCGCCATTCCATGTCCCGCATCGCCCTCGCCGCTCTTCTGGCAGCCCCGCTCATCGCCTTCGCCGCGCCCGCCTTTGCCGATGACGCCGCCAGCCCGACCGGGCGCGTCAGCCTGGAGATCACCGGCATGGTGGGCGCCGGAGGCGAGATCGCCGTCGCGCTGTATGCCCAGGACGGCGCCTGGCTCGGATCTAACCCGGTGGCGGCCCAGCGCGCGCCGGTCTCCGATGGCGTGATGACGATCGTGTTCGAGGACCTCGCGCCGGGCCGTTACGCCGCGTCGGTCTATCAGGACGTCAACGCCAATGGCGCGCTGGACACAGGCTTCATGGGCATTCCGACAGAGCCGTACGGCTTTTCGGCCGGCGCGGCCGCGCGGTTCGGCCCGCCCTCCTTTGATGCGGCGTCGTTTGAAATAACAGAGGGGCAGGAGACGGCCCAGACCGTCACCCTGCGTGCAGGGCGCTGAGATGAATCCCGACGCTTTCTTCGCCGCCCCCTGGCATATCCAGCTGCACGCCGGGTCCGCCATCGCGGCGGTGCTTCTGGGCGCTGTGCAGCTGATCGCGCCCAAGGGCACGCTGCCGCACCGCCAGCTGGGCTATGTCTGGGTCGGGCTGATGCTGACCGTGGCGGTCACGGCCATCTTCATCCGCCACAGCGGCAGCTTCAGCTGGCTGCACATCTTTGTGCCGCTGACTGTGTTCGGGGTGGCCGGGCTGATCATCCAGGCCCGCAAGGGCCTGGTCAGCCGGCACCGCAATTCGGTGCTGGCCCTGTATCTGGGCGCCTTGATGATCCCCGGCGCGTTCAGCTTCATGCCGGGGCGCCTCATGTGGGACGTGGTGGCGGGGTGAGGTCGTCATTGACCTGACGCAGGCATGGCGTATCAGGGACGGATCCCGCGTGTAACAGGAGCACCGCCCATGTCCCGCCGTCTGACCCGTCTTGCCCGCCTGGCCGGTTTCGCCGCGCCGCTGGCGCTCGTTCTGGCCGCGTGCAGCGAGCCGGTGGCGATGGATCCGGCGCGCGAGACGCCGCCGCCATCGGTGGACATTCTGCGCGAGGCCGGGCTGATCGAGCAGCCAGAAACGCCCTGGGCGGCGCTGGAGTCCTTCTACGACCAGCTTGAGTATGACGTGCCGCGCGCGCCCGCCGGGCCGGCCCTGCCGGGTTCTGATCGCGCGCTGAGCTCCATCGCCTTCGGGTCCTGCAATACGGCCGAGCGCGAAATCCCCATCCTCAACGTGATCGCGGATGCGGGCCATGAGCTGTTCATCTATGCGGGCGACAATGTGTATGGCGATGCGCGCGCCTATGACGCGACGCTGCCCGAACTGCGCACCGCCTATCACCAGCTGGCCGCACGGCCCGAGTTTCAGCGCCTGCGCGCCGCGGTCCCGATGCTCGCAGCCTGGGACGATCATGATTACGGCATGAACGATATGGGCCGCGACTTTGCGTTCAAGGGTTTCGCCGAGCGCCTGTTCCTGGATTTCTGGGGCGCGGGCGAGGACGATGTGCGCCGCACCCGCGAGGGGATTTACGACGCCCATGTGTTCGGCCCCGAAGGCCAGCGCGTGCAGGTGATCCTGCTCGATACCCGCTGGTTCCGCTCCGACCTTACGCCCACGGACGAGCGCGGCGCGGTCGGGCGCGAGCGCTATATCCCCAGCGACGATCCCGATCAGGACATGCTGGGCGCGGCGCAATGGGCCTGGCTGGAGGCCCAGCTTCAGGTCCCGGCGCAGGTGCGCCTGATCGTGTCCTCCATCCAGGTCCACGCGGACGGGCATGGCTGGGAAGCCTGGCGCACCATGCCGCGCGAGCGCGACCGGCTCTATGGGCTGATCCGCCAGACCGGCGCCAATGGCGTGGTGCTGGTGTCGGGCGACCGGCATTCCGCGGGGCTTTATGTGCGCCGGGACGTCATCGATTATCCGCTCTACGAGATCACCTCGTCTGCGCTCAACATGTCGTTCCGCGATGTAAACGACGAACCCGGCCCGCACCGGATCGGCGACATGTTCGCGCCGGAGAACTATGGCGTGATCGGCATTGACTGGGAGGCGGGTGCGCTGAGCCTGGAGATCCGCGACAATACCGGCGCCACGGTGCGCGAGCAGGCCGTGGCGCTGAGCGAGATCGCGGCGCTGCGCTGAAGCGGGGTCAAGCCGTCATGATCGCGTTGACGCAAGCGCGGGGGTGAGTAGGGTGCGGCCAAACCGCGCCCGGCCCCTTTCCGCCCGCTTCGCCCGGCGCCCTCGACGAAAGGCGCGACACCATGGCTGACCAGTTCGACCTGATCATCATCGGCGGCGGCCCTGGCGGCTATAACTGCGCCATCCGCGCCGGCCAGCTGGGCCTCAAGGCCGCCCTGATCGAGAAGCGCAAGACGCTGGGCGGCACCTGCCTCAATGTCGGCTGCATCCCGTCGAAAGCCCTGCTGCACGCCTCTGAAATGTATGAGGAGGCGGGCCTGAACTTCGCCGATATGGGCATTGGCGTGGGCGCGCTGTCGCTGGATCTCAAAAAGATGATGGCGCGCAAGGACGAGGCAGTGAAGGGCCTCACCGACGGCGTCGCCTTCCTGATGAAGAAGAACAAGGTCAAGGTTTTCCACGGGGCCGGCGCGATTGCGGGTCCCGGGAAAGTCACCGTGACGTCCGACGCGGGCGAGGCGCAGACGCTGGAGACAAGCCATATCGTCATCGCCACGGGCTCCGAGGTGACGCCGCTGCCGGGCGTGGAGATTGACGAGGCGCGCATCGTTTCGTCCACCGGCGCGCTGGAGCTGGCCTCCGTTCCCAAAAAGCTCACCGTGATCGGAGCGGGGGTGATCGGGCTGGAGCTGGGCTCGGTCTGGCGCCGGCTGGGGTCGGACGTGACCGTGGTGGAATATCTCGACCGCGTCCTGCCGGGCATGGACGGCGCGGTGTCGAAAGCCGCGCGCAAGATTTTTGAAAAGCAGGGCGTCAAGTTCCAGCTGGCGCGTAAAGTGACGGGCGTGGAAACCGGCCAGGACGGCCTGACGGTGAAGACCGAAGCGGCAGCGGGCGGCGACGCGCAGAGCCATGCGGCCGATGTGGTGCTGGTGAGCATTGGCCGGCGGCCCTACACCCACGGGCTGGGCCTCGATACAGTCGGCCTGGAAACGGATAAACGCGGCTTCATCCCCAATGAGCACTTCCAGACGTCGGCCGAGGGCGTCTGGGTGATCGGCGATGCCACCCATGGGCCGATGCTGGCCCACAAGGCCGAGGATGACGGCGCGGCCTGCGCCGAGCTGATCGCGGGCAAGGCGGGGCATGTGAATTATCTGGCCACCCCGAACGTGGTCTACACTTATCCGGAGATCGCCGCGGTCGGGTATACCGAGGAGCAACTCAAGGAACAGGGCCGCGCATACAAGACCGGCCAGTTTCCCTTCATGGCCAATTCGCGCGCGCGCACCATCCACCAGACCGACGGCATGGTGAAAATCCTCGCCGACGCGAAGACGGACGAGATTCTGGGCGCGCATATCATCGGCCCCCATGCGGGCGAGATGATCGCCGAGCTGGCGCTGGCCATGGAGTTCCGCGCCTCGTCTGAAGATGTGGCGCGCACCTCCCACCCCCACCCGACCCTGTCGGAAGCGATCCGGCAGGCGGCCATGGGCGTGGAAGGCTGGACGATGCAGATGTAGCCGCAGCTGCGGGGACGGAGATTGGCCTTGACGGCGACGCGGTCGCAGGGCCGGCGTGGGGCTGCAGGTCACAAAAGATTTGGATGACGATGCCGTGCGGCGCTGCTCTATATGGCTGCATGGGTGCGGGGCGGAGTGGCGAGCATGGGCGGGTCTGGAACACGGATCGAGGTGCGCACGGCGCGCTTGCGCCTCGTGGCGCTGGATGCGTGGCTGGCGCGCCTGCAATTGCACGCCCGCGACGCCTTTTTCACCACGCTGGACGCGCGCCGCGAGGCGGCCTGGCCGCCCGAGCTCAAGGACTTTTTCTCCATGGACCGCGCGCTGGCGGCGCTGGATGCAGCGCCGTACGAAGCGGGCTGGCATGGCTGGGTGTTCCTGATGCCGGTGCAGGGCGGGCCGGACCGGGCCGTGGGCGCGGGCGGGTTTCATGGCGCGCCGGGCTCCGGCGGGACCATCGAGATCAGCTACGCCATGCTGCCCAGCTTCCGCGAGCAGGGCCTGGCCACAGAAGCGGTGGAGGGCTTGCTGGACTGGGCCTTCACCCATGCCAATGTGACATCGGTGCGCGCGCGCACGCCCGCTCATCTGGCCGCCTCGCGCCGGGTGCTGGAAAAGACCGGCTTCCGCCAGACCGGTGAGGCAACCGAGAGCGGCGAGCAGGTCGCCGATTATGTGCGGGCGGCGCCGCAGCGCTAGCGCAGGTCCAGCGTCACCGGGGCGTGGTCTGAGGGCTTGTCCCAGTCGCGGCAGTCTTCCCAGACCTTGAAGCCCGCGCGGCCCGGCGACATTGCCGCCGCCTCCAGATCGCCATTGACCCAGATATGATCCAGCCGCCGGCCGCGATTGGAAACGCGCCAGTCGCGATTGCGGTAGCTCCACCAGGTGAACAGCTTCTCCGGCTCGGGCACGAGAGCGCGGGGCGCGTCGGCGAACCCGCCGGAGATGCGGATGCGTTCGAGCGCCTCGGTCTCCACCGGCGTGTGGGAGATCACGTTGAGCAATTGTTTGTGCGACCAGACATCATGCTCCAGCGGCGCGATGTTGAGATCGCCGACCAGAACGCGTGCGCCGGGCTCGCTGCGCCGGCCGGCCAGATAGGATTCCAGCGCCGCAAGAAAATCCAGCTTGTGGCGGAAGCGCGGATTGATGTCCGCATCCGGCTCGTCGCCGCCGGCGGGGATGTAGAAATTGAGGATTTCCATCCCGTCCACCTTCACACGCTGATAGCGCGCTTCAGCCTTGGGGCAGACTTTGTGGGGCTCCAGCGCCTCGATCGGCAGGCGTGAGACCACGGCCACCCCGTGCATGCCCTTCTGGCCGGTGACGGCGGCGTGGGGATAGCCCATGTCGGCGAAGGCGGCGTAGGGGAATTGATCCTCCAGGCATTTGATCTCCTGCAGGCAGATAATGTCGGGCGACGCCTCGGCGGCGAAACGGGCGATCTGGGGCGCGCGCAGCCGCACCGAATTGATGTTCCACGTCGCCAGTGTCAGCGCGCGCATGAGCCCGTCCCTTTCGCGTTCACAGAATGTTGTAGCTGGCGCCCGACACCGCCACCGGCCAGCGCCCGCGCACATAGAGCCGCCAGCGCGCCAGAAACGGATGCGGCGGCTGGTCGTCTTCAGCCTCGGCCAGCAGGACCAGCACGGCGCCGTGGGCGGCCTGGATGAGCCCTCCGGCGGCGGCGTTCACGACGTCCTCGTCATAGACATCGTCCATGGCGGCGCTGGCCTCGGCAGCTTCGCGGGCATGGTCGGCGATGCGCGCCTGCACCAGCGAGAACGCGGCATTGACCGCCTCTTCGTCGAGGCGCTCAAGCACCTGACCGGTCAGGGCGGCGCGCAGCATTTCCTCGGCCTCCCAGGCGGCCGGGTTCTGGTCCAGCGTCTCGGCCACGCCCGCAGCGTCGGCCCAGTCGCCCAGAAGCGCCGGTTCAGCCTCGGGAAAACCCAGCCCGTCCAGATAGGCGCGCGCCAGCGCCAGTTCGCGGCTGTCCAGCCGCTCGCCCAGACGCGAGAAGAAGGCCGGGTCATTGAGCGACTCGGCGAACGCGCGCGCCTTGAACAGAAGCGGGATTTCATCAAGCAGGCGGGCGATTTCGTCTTCGCCGCCGCCACGGGCATGGGGATCGGTCATGCCGGGGGTTCTAGCGCGTTTTGATGGGCGCCGGGAACCGGTTTGACAGATGAGGTTGGTTTCGCAGATGGCGCCAGACAATGCGCGCCCGGCGGCTGGGGAACCGCCGGGCGCTGCTGTCGCACCCTGGGGTGAGGGTGCGAGGTCGTGGCCGGGAGGGGTTCCGGCTTGAAGCCTGGCGACGCACGCGGGGGGACGTTGGCGCCAGGAGCGGTCCGTTTGAGGTCCGCACGTGCAAATGTGCCACAACTGACGAGGTTTGTTCAATTAAATTCGAGAAAGAATTTGGATGTTGCTGAAATAGCACATCCAAATCGGCGGCGCTGCAGCCGCCCCGTGTCCTGTCGGCCAGCCTAGCCGGCGATCCGGGCCGCTTTGGCGCCGGGTGCGGAGAAGCGTTCGAACTCGTCCAGAGGCATGGGCCGCGCGAACAGGTAGCCCTGGGCCAGCGTGGCGCCCAGATCGCGCAGTGCGGCATATTGCTCTGCGGTTTCAACGCCTTCAGCGACGGTCTTGAGCTTCAGCGAGCGGGCCATGGCCAGAATCGTCTCGACCACGATGCGCGCATGCTCGTCATCCATCATGTTGCGCACGAAGCTCTGGTCGATCTTGAACACGTCGAACGGCATGCGGGTCAGATAGGACAGGCTGGAATGGCCGGTGCCGAAATCGTCGATGGCGAAGGTCACGCCCATCTCGCGCAGCGGCGCGATCTGCGCGATGACCCGCTCGGGATCGCGCATGGCGGTGGATTCAGTCAGCTCCAGTTCCAGGAGCTCGGGCGGCAGGCCGGATTCCTCCAGCGCATCCATCACGCTTCTGGCGAAGTTTTCGCTCTCGAACTGCATGGCCGAGACATTGACCGCCACCGGCTTGGTCAGGCCGCTGGCGCGCAGGGCCTGGGCGTCGCGGCAGGCGCGGCGCAGCACCCAGTCGCCAATCTCACCGATCAGCCCGCATTCCTCGGCGGCCTGAATGAACGCGCCCGGCGCCAACATGCCGGCGGTGGGGTGGCGCCAGCGCACCAGCGCTTCGGAGCCCGCAATGGACCCGTCAGCAAAGCTGATCTTGGGCTGGTAGAACACCACCAGCTGGTCGTCACGCACGGCCTCGCGCAGCTCGTTCTCCAGCACCAGGCGCTCAAACGCGCTGCGGTTCATGGAGGCTTCGAAATATTCATACGCATTGCCGCCGCTGCGCTTGGCCGCGGCCATGGCGAGGTCGGCGTGGCGCAGCAGGGTCTCGGGATCGTCGCCGTCGCGCGGGAACAGGGCGATGCCCGCCGACAGGCCCAGGAAGACCTGATGGCCGGAAATCTCGAACGGGCGGCGCACCGAATCGATGATCCGGCGGGCCAGGCGCGCCGCGTCGGCCGGATCGTTCACCTTGGGCAGCAGCACCGTGAACTCGTCTCCGCCCAGGCGCGCCACCATGGACGGCTCGGAGCCGCCTTCGCCATGGGCGAGATCCCAGCCGCGGGCCGCTTCGCGCAGCCGGCGCGCCACGGCGTCCAGCAGCCGGTCGCCTTCGCCGATGCCGAGTGAGTCATTGACCCGCTTGAACCGGTCGAGATCGAGGAAGAGCACTGCGCCCTCCTGACCGTCCGCGGCTTCGCGGGTGACGCGCTCGACTTCCTTGCGGAAGCGTTCGCGGTTGGGCAGCTCGGTGATCATGTCCACATAGGCCAGGCGATGGACGCGCTTCACGCTGGCTTCCAGGCGCGCGAACATGCGGTTGAAGGCATTGGCCAGCAATTCCAGCTCGTCGCCGGTGCGGATATCGATGCGGATGTCCAGATTGCGCGAGGATGCGGCGCGGGCCGCCTCGATCAGCTTGCGCATGGGGCTCAGCGCGCGGCTCACCACCAGCGCCACCAGCGGCAGGAAGACCAGCAGCGCGCCCAGAGCAATGAGCAGTTGGCGGCGCAGAATCTCGCCGGCGGGGCGCGCCACGGCCTGGATCGGCACCACCACGACGATGGCCCCCACCAGGCGGCCGTCGTGGAAGGCCGGCGCGGCGACATGAATGTCCTGACCGATGGTTTCGACGCGCGTGTCCACGGCGCCCAGCGCCGACTGGATCAGCGCGTCAGCGGCGCGCATGCCCGGATTGACCGGCACGTCGCCCTCTGACGCCAGCACAATGCGGCTGACATTGACGGCGTAGATGCCGTCCACGTCGGCGCGGTCGGCGAACTGGCCCAGGCGCGTGACCAGAAAGCCCGCATCGCCGCTGGCGATGGCCGGGGCGAGGGTGGTGGCGAACAGCTCGGTGATGATCTGTGCATGCTGCAGACCGGTTTCGGTGTTTTCAGCGCGCTTGAGGTAGTACTCCACGCTCATCAGGGCAGCCGTCGCGAGGATCAGGATCAGGCCGCACAGCAGCGTGAACTTGATGACCAGCGAACGCATGACGCGTGAAATCGCATGTCTGATCGGCGCCATGTCCCCTCCCGAGCACACCTGCAGGCCGTCTTCGGACGAGACCCTGCCACGGGGACAGCATTGCGTGCTGTGCTGAATATAGGGTTAAGCGGCTGAAACCGTTCATTGAGCCGAATTCAGGCGGGGGCAATGAGTAAAACTACTCAGAGGCGGGGGTGGAAGCCGAACCACCAGCCCACGCCAAAAGCAACAAACCCGCGCCGGAACCGTTGGCGCGGGCTCGTCTTCAGCCACGTTCGATAGTGTTGGCCCGGCAGATGCCTACCGGTCCAGCGACAGCCCCGCCTTGGCGGCGAGATCCTTAAGGTCGGCGTGGGGGCGGGCGCCGAAATGGGTGATGACTTCGCCCGCGGCGATGACGCCGAGGCGTCCGCAGGTCTCCAGATCGCGGCCCAGTGCATAGCCGGTGAGGAAGCCGGCGGCGAACTGGTCGCCGGCGCCCGTCGTGTCCACGAGGCGCTCGATTTTGGTGGCCGGCACGCGGGCCTCCTCCTGTCCCGACACGATCACGGCGCCTTTTTCAGAGCGTGTGACGGCGGCGATGCGGGTTTCGGCGCGCACGGCGGCCAGGGCCTCGTCGAAATTGTCGGTCTCGTAGAGGGATTTCAGTTCAGCCTCGTTGGCGAACAACACGTCCACATGGTGGCGCACCAGCTGGCGGAAGCTTGCCCGGTGGCGCTCCACGCAGAAAATGTCCGACAGGGTGAGGGCCACGGCGCGGCCGGCGGCGGCGGCGAGCTCGGACGCGCGCACATAGGCGGCCTTGGCCTCCTCGCGGTCGAACAGATAGCCCTCCAGGAACACAACGCGGGCGGCGGCGACCAGATCGCGGTCGATGTCATCGGGGTCCAGCAGGGTGGACGCGCCCAGATAGGTGTTCATCGCCCGGCGCGCATCAGGCGGCACAGCGATCAGGCAGCGCGCCGTGGATGGTCCGCCGCTTAAGGGCGCGGTGTCGAAATGAACCCCCGCCGCGCGCAGGTCGCGCGCGAAGGTCTGGCCCAACCCGTCATCAGCGACCTTGCCGATATAGGCGCCGCGCGCCCCGAAGCTGGCGACGCCCGCCAGCGTGTTGGCCGCTGACCCGCCGGAGATTTCCTCGCCTTCGGGGAAGGCCGCATAGAGCGCATCGGCGCGCGCTTCGTCGATGAGGATCATCGCGTCCTTGACCAGGCCGTGGGCCTCGATGAAGGCCTCATCCACGGGGGCGAGCACGTCGACAATGGCGTTGCCGACGCCCAGGACGTCGAAGCGGGTTTCGGACATGGGAGGCCTTTCAAAAAGGGCGGGAAGGAGGGCAGGCGGATTGGAAGACCCGGACTTAGCCTGCATGACGTCCCGGCTCAAGGCGCCGCAGAGGCTGGCGTGAGGCGCGCCGCCACGTTAAGGCCCCGCCCATGAGCGCACGGGTCTGTTTTCTCACCTCCGCCGACATGATGAAGGACCGCCCGGGCGCGCGGACCGACTGGGTGGAGTTCGACCTGGAATTCGACGCCCTGGCGGGCGCCTGCACCGATATCGGCATTTCGCTGGAGCACCGCGTTTGGGACGAGGCGTTCGACGCATCGCTCTTTGACGGCTTCATGATCGGCACGGTGTGGGACTATCCGCCCAAGCTGGCGCTGTTTCTGGAGACCATCGACCGGCTGGCCGGCCATGGCCCGGTGTGGAACCCGCCCTCGGTGGTGCGCTGGAATATCGAGAAGACCTATCTCAGGGCGCTGGAGGAGGCGGGCGCGCCGGCCATCCCGACGCTATGGCGGGAACGCGCCGATGCTGCCGCGATCACTGACGGTTTTGCGCTGTTCGACACCGACCGTCTGGTGGTGAAGCCCCTGGTAGGCGGGGGCGCATGGCGCCAGGCGCTGATCCGGCGCGGAGAGGCGCTGCCCGGCGCTGACGCCCTGCCGCCCGGCGCCTGCCTGATCCAGCCCTTCCTGCCCAGCGTGCCCGAGGAGGGCGAGTATTCGCTGATGTTCTTCGGCGGCGAATTTTCCCACGCCCTGGTCAAGCGCCCCAAGGCGGGCGATTACCGCGTCCAGTCCATGTTCGGCGCCCGCGAAGAGGTCTGGACGCCGGGCGAGAGCGATCTGGCGCTGGCGCGCAGCGTGCTGGACGCCGCCGCGCAGATCACCGGCGAGGCGGACCTGCTCTATGCCCGTGTGGACATGGTGCGCGGCCTCGATGGCCAGCTGGCCGTGATGGAGCTCGAAGTCATCGAGCCGTATTTCTATCCCGAGCAGGGCCCAGACATGGGCGAGGTGTTCGCCCGCGCACTTCAGGCCAAGCTCACGGGCGGCGCTATTTCACACCGGCGGTGATGCGCCCGTCCGTGTGGACGATGGCGTGCTTCATGCCGGGTGAGTTGTACTGCGCGCTGACGGCGCCCGACGCGTCCACGGCGATGATGCCGCCCTCGCCGCCCAGATGTCCCACATCATCCAGCGCGCCCTTGACCGCCGCCTCCAGGTCCGCGCCAGCATAGCGCACGCGTGCCGACACATCGGCGGCGGCGTTGGCGCGCATAAAGAACTCGCCCTGGCCGGTGCACGACACCGCCACGCGTTCGTCCGCCCAGGTGCCTGATCCGATAATGGGCGTGTCGCCGACCCGGCCCCACACCTTGTTGAGCGTGCCGCCCGTCGACGTAGCTGCCGCCAGCGCGCCGGAGGCATCCAGCGCCACTGCGCCCACCGTGCCGGTGGGAATAGCGCGATTGTCGGGCGCGGCAGCGGAGATGTAATAGCCCTCGGGGTCGCGCACCGGCGCGAGGCCGCGCTCGCGCACGAAATGCGCCGCGCCCGCGCCCGCCAGCAGGACATGGGGCGTGTGATCCATCACCGCGCGCGCCGCGTCCACCGGCGACAGATAGCCTTCCAGCGCCGACACCGCCCCGGCCCGGCGCGCGCGCCCGTCCATGACGGCGGCGTCCAGCTCATAACGCCCGGCGCGGTTGGGCGCGCTGCCCTTGCCCGCCACATAGAGCCCGGAGATTTCCATGGCGCGCACCATGTCGCACACGACATCCAGGGCATCGGCGCCCGCTTCCAGCGCGGCGCGGCCCTCTTCGGCGAGATTGCGCAGGTGCGCGATCTCCACATCATAGGACCGCTCGGCGAGCACGCCGGCGCCGCCATGCAGAACGAGGGCGGACCTGGGGGCGGTCTGGGTCATACAGTTGTCTCCGGTGAAAGCGTGGGCGTGCTCTAGCAGAGGCAAAGCCCGGCTCCAAGGCGCGGGGCTTTTCCTCGCGCTTCCCTCGCTCGCCCGCGCGCGCTATGTCCGGGGCGACCCGCGCGGATGCGCGACGACATCACAGACCACCAGCTTTCAAGGGAAGACACTCATGGACATCAACGGCAAGGCAGCGATCGTCACCGGCGGGGCTTCGGGCCTGGGCGAGGGCACGGCCCGGCGCCTGGCCGCCGAGGGCGCCAAGGTCGCCCTCTTCGATCTCAACGAGGCGCGCGGCCAATCCGTCGCAGCCGAGATCGGCGGCGTGTTCGCCAAGGTCAATGTGGCCGATGTGGACAGCGTGAAGGCCGGGTTCGAGATCGCGCGCGCCGCCCACGGGCAGGAGCGGATCATGGTCAATTGCGCCGGCATTGGCTGGGCGGAGAAGACCGCGCGCCGCTCGTCGGCCGGCGATATCGTGATGCACCAGCTCGACAAGTTCGCCCTTGTGGTCAGCATCAATCTCGTCGGCTCGTTCAACTGCGCGGCGCTGTCGGCGGCGGGCATGCTGACCCTGGACCCCGACGCGTCCGGGCGCGGCGTGATCGTCAATACCGCCTCGGTCGCCGCCCAGGATGGGCAGATCGGCCAGGTGGCCTATTCCGCCTCCAAGGGCGGGATTTACGGCATGACCCTGCCCATGGCGCGCGATCTGGCGCGCGAGGGCGTGCGGGTGAACACCATCTTGCCAGGCTTTTTCGAAACCCCGATCTACGAGCAGATGCCGCCGGAAGTGAAAACCAATCTCGCCAGCCATCTGCAATTCCCCCAGCGCTTCGGCACCCCGGCCGAGTTCGCCGATCTGGTCGCGTTCATGGCGAAAAACGACTACATCAACGCCGAATGCGTGCGTCTGGATGCGGGCGCCCGCATGCCGCCGAAATAGGGGTCAGTCCTCAGACGCTTTGGGGCGGCGGCGCGCGCGGAAAAAATCCTTCAGCAGCGCTGCCGCCTCTTCGCTCCGCACGCCGCTGGTCACCTCCGGGCGCCAGTGGCAGGTGGGCTGGGTGAAGAAGCGGGGGCCGTGCGCCACGGCGCCGCCCTTCACATCGTCCGCGCCATACACGAGGCGCCCGATGCGGGCATGGCTGATGGCGCCGGCGCACATGGCGCAGGGTTCCAGCGTCACATAGAGGGTGAGGCCGGTGAGCCGGTAATTGCCCAGAACTTGCGCCGCTGCGCGCAGGGCGAGGATCTCGGCGTGGCCGGTGGGATCGAGGCCGGAAATCGGGGCGTTGCCGGCCTGGGCGATGACCTTTCCGGTGGCCGGATCGACGATCACGGCGCCCACGGGCGTCTCGCCCGCAGACGCTGCGGCTTGCGCCCGGGCCAGCGCCCGTCCCATAAACGCGTGATCGTGCGCATCGCTCATGGATGCGCCATAGCCTTGGCCCGGAGGCCAGTAAAGCCTTGAGCGAGACAGACGACGACCAGGCCGGGTCCGGCGAGCGCATCGCCAAGGCGCTGGCCCATGCCGGCGTGGCCTCGCGCCGCGAGGTGGAGCGGCTGATCGCGGCAGGGCGCGTGGCGGTCAATGGCAAGGTGCTCGACACCCCGGCCTTCAAGGTCACGCCCGACGACATCATCACCGTGGACGGCAAGGTGGCGGGCCCGCGTCCGCCCACCCGCCTGTGGCGCTATCACAAGCCGGCGGGCCTGGTGACCACCCATGCCGACCCCCAGGGGCGCGAGACCGTGTTCGCCGCCCTGCCCAGAGATCTGGGCCGGGTGATCTCGGTGGGCCGGCTCGATCTCAATTCCGAAGGCCTGATGCTGCTGACCAATGATGGCGAGCTGGCGCGGGTGCTGGAACTGCCCGCCACCGCCTGGACGCGCCGCTACCGCGTGCGCGCCTTTGGCGATGTGGACGATTCGGCGCTGGCGCGCCTGGCCGCCGGGGTGACGGTGGAAGGGATCAGCTATGGCCCGGTGGAGGTGGCGGTGGACCGCCATACCGGGTTTAATGTCTGGCTGACCGTGGGCCTGAAAGAGGGCAAGAACCGCGAAGTGCGCAAAGTACTCGCTCATGTGGGGCTGACGGTGAACCGGCTGTTGCGCACTGCCTATGGCCCGTTCCAGCTGGGCTCGCTGGAGCGCGGCAAGGTGGAGGAAGTGCGCCTGAGCGTGCTGCGCGAACAGATGGGCAAGCTCTACCGCCTCGGGCCTGACGGTCATCCGCTGAAAGCCGGCGAGGCCGCGAAGGCGCCCGCCAAGACCGAGGACGGCGTGCGTGGTCCCGGCCGGGCCAAGCGGCGCGAACCCAAGGGACCGACCCATGCGGATCGTCGCCGGCGTCCATAAGGGCCGCCCGATCGCCGCCCCGCGCGGCATGACCACCCGGCCCACGTCGGACCGGGCGCGCGAGTCCATGTTCAACAAGCTCGTCCATGCGCCGTGGGCGCCGGACCTCACCGGCGCGCGGGTGATCGATGTGTTCGCAGGTTCCGGCGCGCTGGGCTTTGAGGCGCTGTCGCGCGGGGCGGGCTTTGTGTTGTTCGTGGAGACCGATCCCGGCGCGCGCGGCGCCATCCGCACCAATGTGGAGGCGTTCCAGGCCTTCGGCGTCACCAAGCTGCACAAGGGCGACGCCGTCGCGCTGGGTCCCAAGCCGGACAAGCTGGGCCCGCCCTTTGCGCTGGCTTTGCTCGATCCGCCCTATGGCAAGGGTCTGGGTGAGCGCGCACTCGCCAAACTTCACGCGGGCGGCTGGCTGGCCGAGGGCGCGCTGGCGGTGCTGGAGACCGGCGCGGACGAAGAGCCTGACCTGACCGGCTGGGAGGTGCTCGACACCCAAGCCAGCGGCGCGGCGCGCTTCTGGTTCGTGACGCGGGGCTGAGGTAGGCTTCCCGGCCCCTGCTACCCGTCCCCTACTTCCCGTCCATCGTCTTTTCCTGACGCGCCATCAGGGCGCGGGCCAGCGGGTCGGGCAGGATGCGGGCCAGGCCCGTCATGAATTTGTAGAAGGCGCCGGGCACGCGCAGGGGCACGCCGCGCTCCACCGCGTCATAGCCGGCGGCGGCCACATCCTCGGCCTTGAGCATCCAGTACCCAGGCACGTTGGACACGGTCTCGCGCGCGCCGTTCACGTC
Source organism: Hyphomonadaceae bacterium ML37 (assembly GCA_027627685.1). Lineage (NCBI taxonomy): Bacteria > Pseudomonadati > Pseudomonadota > Alphaproteobacteria > Hyphomonadales > Hyphomonadaceae > Hyphomonadaceae bacterium ML37. Next base: position 2,868,182 of record CP091241.1, on the reverse strand, counting down.
GTGAAACTCCGACCAGGTATAGCCCGGCGCGACCGCCGTGACGTGGACGCCCTTGTCGCGAAGCTCCGCGCCCAGCGCCTCGGACGCCTTGATCAGCAGCGCCTTGATGCCGGGATACATCGTGCCGGAATAGCGCGTATGCGCCTTGGCGATGGGCACCAGCGCCGAGACTGAGGAGATATTGATGATGCGCCCGAAGCCGCGCTGCGCCATGCCGGGCGCTGTGAGGTGCATGAGTTTGAGATAGCTGGTGACCATCAGTTCCAGAAACCGCGCCTGATCATCCCAGCTGGTCTCGCAGAAATGGCCCGGCTGGCCGGCGCCGGCATTATTCACGAGGCCATCGATCTGGCGCCCGGCCTTGGCGACGGCGTCAAAGATCGCTTGCGGCGCGGCTGGGTCGGCGAGATCCGCGGCGATGACCAGCGTGTCCACGCCATGTTTCTCTTTCATCTCGGCGGCCAGCGCCTCCAGCTTGTCCTCGCGCCGCGCCACCACGGCGAGATCCCAGCCATGGCTGGCGAACTCGCGCGCGAAGGCGGCCCCGATGCCGGACGAGGCGCCGGTGACGAGAACGAGTTTGCGGGCCATGGCGTAAGCTCCTTGCGGCGGCGGACAGTAGAGAAGATCAGGCGGACGGTTGCGCGTGGGCGGCGGCGTGTCCAGACGGCGCGGCCAGCTCTTTACGGATCGCGTCGCCCAGGGTGCGGGTTTCGTCAGCGCGGGCCGAGCCCTTGCGCCAGACCAGGCCGATCTCGCGGCCCACAACCGGCGGATCGAAGGGGCGAATGGTCAGGTCCATCTGGTCGGCGAGACCGGCATCCACCGCCATGCGCGGCAGAAGGGTCGCCCCCAACCCGCTGCGCACCATCTGGATCAGCGTGTGCAGGCTGGTGGCGGCGAAGTCGGAACGGCCCGCGCCGCGCCGCTCCGGGCTGGCGGCGCAGACGGTCAGAGCGTGATCGCGCAGGCAGTGCCCGTCTTCGAGCAGCAGGAGCTGCACGCCGGCCAGCATGCCGGTCGTCAGTTTGGGAACATTTGAGAGCGGATGATCGGGCGGGGCGGCGAACAGGAATTCGTCGGCCATCAGCACCTGCGTCTCCAGCCCGTCCGCCTCATAGGGCAGGGCGATGACGGCGGCGTCGAGGCGCCGGTCTCTCAGTGCATCGACCAGGCGATGGGTCAGGTCCTCGCGCAGGAACAGCTCCAGCGCCGGGAAGCGCGTGCGCAGATCGGGCAGGGCGCGCGGCAGCAGGAAGGGCGCGATGGTGGGGATGACGCCCAGCCGGAACGGCCCGCTGAGCGGCTGGCCGGCCGCGCGGGCGGCATGGACCAGGTCTTCAGCCTCGGTCAATACGACGCGGGCGCGCGCCACAGCGGTTTCGCCCGCCGGGGTCAAGGCCGCGCCCCGGGCGCTGCGCTCCACCAGGGTGGCGTTGAGGATGCCCTCCAGCTCCTTGATGGCGGCGGACAGGCTGGGCTGGGTGACGTGACTCATCTCGGCGGCGCGCGAAAACGTGCCGTGATCGGCCAGCGCGACCAGGAAACGGAGTTGGCGCAACGTGGGCAGAAGCGTGCTCATGGCTATTGAGATAGGCTATGGAGGCCAGAGTGACAATCCATTGGATTTATCGCCCCGGCCTACCATATGGAGAAGGCGATGCTGCACTGCCGCAAAGAATATTGCAGCGCAGCCAGACTGGCGCGGTCCCGCCGCGCCGGCGCTTTTGCAGGTTCAAGGTTCAACAGGAGAGTTACATGCTCGGTATTGGCGACAAGCTGCCGCAATTCGAAGTCACTGGCGTAAAGCCGAAATTCAATGCGCACGAAGAAAATGGCGTATCGGCCTTCGAGCCGATCACCCACGAGAGCTTTCCCGGCAAGTGGAAAGTGATCGTATTCTACCCGAAGGATTTCACCTTCGTGTGCCCGACCGAGATCGTGGCCTTCGCCAAGCTGAACGGCGAGTTCGCTGATCGCGACGCGGTGGTGATGACCGGCTCCACCGACAACGAGTTCTGCAAGCTGGCCTGGCGCCGCGAGCATGCCGACCTGCGCTCGCTCGATCAGTGGCAGTTCGCGGACCCGACCGGCTCGCTGGTGGACGCGCTGGGCGTGCGCTCGCCTGAAGGCGTGGCCTATCGCTACACCTATATCATCGACCCGCATGGCGAGATCCAGCACGTCTATGCGAATAATCTCAATGTCGGCCGCAATCCGGAAGACACGCTGCGCGTCCTTGATGCGCTGCAGACCGACGATCTCTGCCCGTGCAACCGCCAGGTCGGCGGCGAGACGCTGGCGGCCTAAGACTTCCCTATGCCTGCGGCCGGACGCGCGACCCCCGTCCGGCCGCTGTGCGCCTTTTGACGCCTCCTCCCCCCATAAAAAATCAGGAATGCCCCGATGAGCCTCGACGCGCTGAAAGACTCCCTTCCCGACTACGCCAAGGACATCAAGCTGAACCTGTCCTCGCTGGCGCGCGAAAACGTGCTGAACGACCAGAAGAAATTCGGCTGCTTCCTGGCCAGCGCCTATGCTGTCGGCGAACCGGCGGTGGTGCGCGCCCTGGGCGCCGAGTTTGAAGGCAAGCTGTCGCCCGAAGCGGCCCAGGCGGCCAAGGCCGCCGCCGCGATCATGGGCATGAACAATGTCTATTACCGCTTCGTGCACCTGTCTTCGTCCAAGGATTACAAGACCCTGTCCGCGCGCCTGCGCATGAACGTCATCGCCAATCCGGGCGTGGACAAAGCCGATTTCGAGCTGTGGTCGCTGGCGGTGTCGGCCATTAATGGCTGCGGCATGTGTATCGACGCGCACGAACACGAACTGCGCCAGGCCGGCCTCACCACCGAGCAGATCCAGGCCGCCGTGCGCATCGCCTCGGTGGTCAACGCCGCCAGCGCAATCCTGCGCGCGGAAGCCGCTGCGGCGGCCTGACCGACGTCAGCGCGCCGCAACTGCATCCAGGCCGTTCTGCCCGTCCGCGCGCTCCGTGGGCGGGCGGATTGCGTGTGAGCGCAGGCTTTGACAGGCGGTTAATTTGTCCGTATAGTGAGCAAATGACCCACGCACTCGACCAGTCCGAACATGCACGCCGCGCCCGGGACAGGGGCCGGACGACGCGTGCGTGGACCTGGTTTTCGCGCCGCACCATCGAGGCGGGCAGCCATTATCGCGATCTGAGCTGGCGCACCGTGTGGGTCCAGGCGGCGATGGCGGCGGGTCTGATCGTAATGTCGCGGATTGACCCGGGTTTCGCCCTGGCGCCCTGGGCGCTGCTGGCCGGCGTTGTCTGGTCGTTGCTGATTGCGCGCATCGCCCTTCTCAAGCTGACCTGACCGCCTGAGCTGATCATCCAGAGACGACGGCCGCAGACGCCTTGCGCCGCGGCGTTGACCTTGGGCGCGGGCGGCTTAGGCTGTCACGTTGTTGAACGGCTGGCGGCCAATCAAAAGGGGCTCTCATGACTTGGTGGTTCGGGACCGCGCTGTGGATGCGCGTGCTGGGCGCGCTTGCGCTGGGCGTGGTGTTTGCGCTGGTGCTGGCCCAGGTGATGGGCCAGGAGGCGGCGGCCGCCTTCATCAGCAGCTTCGTCCAGCCAGCGGGCGAGCTGTTTTTCAACCTGATCCGCATGCTCATCATCCCGCTGATCCTGACCACGCTGGTGGCCGGGGTGGTCAGTCTGGGCGATCCCAAGAAGCTCGGCTCCATCGGCGGCAAGGCGGTGGCGCTGTATCTGGTCACGACGTTCTTTGCGGTGTGGATCGGCATTGGCTTTGGCCTGGCCTTCCAGCCGGGCGCCGGGGTCAATCTGGGCGGGGCCGAGCCGATCCCCGTGGACACCAATGCGCCGGGCATTATCGAGCGCCTGATCGCCATCGTGCCGACCAATCCGGTGGCGGCGATGGCCGACACCGACGTGCTGGCCGTGATCTTTTTCGCGATCCTGCTGGGCATCGCCATCATCATGGCGGGCAAGTCCGGCAAGCCTGTTGGCGATCTGTTCAGCTCGGCCGCCGATGTGGTGCTGAAAATCACCCATATCGTGATGGAAGTGGCGCCGTTCGGCGTGTTCGCCCTGGTCGCCCACACCGTGGCCACGCAAGGCATCGAGGCGCTGGCTTCCGTGGCTGTGCTGATCGTCACGGTGTATCTGGCGCTGATCGCCCATGCGATCATCGTCTATGGCGGGTTCATCCGCTTTGTCCTGAACCTGCCGGTATTCAGCTTTGCGCGCGGCATTGTCGACGCCCAGGCGGTGGCCTTTTCGACAGCTTCGAGCGCGGGCACCCTGCCAGTGACCATCGCCAATGTGGTGAATAATCTCGGTGTGAAGCGGTCTGTGGCCGGGTCGGTGCTGCCGCTGGGCGCCACCATCAATATGGACGGCACAGGCATTTATCTGGGCATTCTGGCGCTCTTTACGGCCCAGGCCTTCGGCTATGATCTGGACCTGATGCAATACACTATGATTGCGCTGACGGCGGCTCTGGCCTCGATCGGCGCGGCGGGCATTCCCAGCGCCGGGCTGTTCCTTCTGGCGATCGTGCTGGGCACGTTCGACGTGCCGCCCGAGCAGATCGCCATCATTGTCGGCTTCATCCTGCCGGTGGACCGGATCATGGACATGGCGCGCACCACGGTGAACGTGACCGGCGACGCCATGGTCGCCACGGCGGTGGCCAAATGGGAGGGTGAGCTGGACGAGGACCGTTTCCGTGCGCCGGCTGACAAGCCCTACACCGCACCCGACCGTGCACCGGACGTGGCGGACGCGGATCGCGACTGAACGCGTATATCTGGATTGAACGGATGACGTGCGCCTGACCGGGCTCTTGCGCGCCGGACTCAGGCGGCGTTGGAGCGCACGCTGCCAGCGATAATGGCGCCGATGGCGTCGGCGTCCGGCGCGGCGCGCACGGCCCGGCGCACATCCTCGCGCCGGAACAGGCGGGAGATCTGAGCCAGCGCCTTGAGGTGTTCTGCACCGGCGTCTTCGGGCGCCAGCAGCAGGAACACCAGATCGGCCGGCTGGCCGTCCACGGCGTCAAAGTCCACGCCCTGCTTGAGGCGCGCAAACACGCCGCACACCCGGTCCACCAGATCGGTGCGAGCATGGGGGATGGCCACGCCGTCGCCAACGCCGGTGGAGCCGAGGCGCTCGCGCTCGATGACGGCGTCCAGCACCGGCCGGCATGGCGTATTCAGCGTGCGCTGCGCCAGTTCGGCCAACCCGTGGAGGGCCTGCTTGCGGCTCGTGGCGTTCATATCCGCCACAATGCCGCCCTGCGGAATCAAGTCGATCAAGGTCATGTCCTGCTCAGCCAGACTGAAGCGCGGATCGCGCCGTCAGGCGGAGACGCTTGCGCCCGCCGCCGGCTTCGCGCCGTCTTTAGCGCTTCGCGCCGGATCAATCCAGCCCACATGTCCGTCGGGGCGCCGGTAGACGATGTTGACCGCGCTGTTGACCGCATTGCGGAACATCAAGAAGGGCGCATCGGCCAGATCCATCTCGAGCACCGCCATGGAGACGGTCAGGGTGCGCAGCTCGCCGGCGGTCTCTGCTATGATCACCGGCTCGTCGCCGCCCACCGCGCCGCCGTCATCGTCCTCGTCCAGATCGGCGTCCACATCCGCGTCCGCCGCGCCATTGCGCCGCCCCGACTGCAGGACTTTGATAGACGCGCTTTCCGCGGGCAGGGCCGCCTTGTTGTCAGCGTGGTGATCTTTCAGCCGGCGCTTGTAGCGGCGCAGGCGCTTTTCCAGCCTTTGGGAGGCCGCTTCGGCCGCGGCATAGGCGTCTTCGCCCGAGCCCGACGCCTGCAAGAACGCGCCGGACGGCAGGTGCAGCGAACAGTCGACCTTGAACCCGAACCCCTCCTTGGCGGCCACGACGAAAGCTTCGGCGGGGCGGCTGAAATACTTCGCCGCCGCGTCGGATACGCGCAGTTCGATACGCTCGCGCAGGGCGGGCGAGACGTCGATGCCTTTGGAGACGAACTGGATTTGCATGGGAACTCCCTTTGCAGCCTGTGGCCGCGCACCGCATTCGGCGCATTCGGGCTCTCCCGCCGCGCCGGTGCGCGGCCCGCTCCCGATCAGGGGCGGGTAGATACGGTATCGGCGCACAACAGGGCGCGTCAATGCGCGAGGCTCAGGCGCGCTCAGGTGCGCCAGCGCAAAGTGGCCGCACGCACCGGGTTCTCAAAGGCCCGGCCCTCGGCCCGCGCGCCAGCCCATTCAGCCTTCATCCGGCGGTACCAGATGAACAGCTGGTCGCCGTCACGGATCAGCATTTCACGCAAACGCCAGGGCGCGGCGCGCTGGCGCAGCGTCATGATATGCACGTCCTGCTGCAGGAAACCGCGGGTGAAGGGCCGCACGAAGGGGCTGACCAGGCTCAGCATCGGCGATCGCCAGTAGAAAATCTGCCGGATGCGCGTGGAATGGGCGTCCACCGGCGTCAGCGTGGTCAGGCCGAGTACTTTATTGGATGTGTTGGAAATCCATTCGCTGCGCAGGGCGGGCAGCTGGAAGCCGATCTCCACCTGCACCCCGCCGCCAATCACCTTGTAGGCGGCGGAATTCTTGGGCTCGTGGGCCAGCATGGTGAAGCCCAAGGGGCTGGGCACATAATCCTTGGCCTTCTCGCGCAGGGTCCGGCTGGAGCGCCAGAGCGGGCTGGCGTGCACATAGGGGCCATGGGCGGGATCGAGCAGGCCGTAGACCGCATCGTCATAGGGGCCGGGGAGAAGCGCCTCCTCGACAAAGCGCACCTTGCCGCCCGGACCGTTGAACACGGGCGGGCCGCAGGGCGGCGCCTCGCCCTCGGGACCGGCCAGCCAGGCCCAGATCAGGCCTTCGCTTTCGCGCACGGCAATGGGATCGGAGCTGGCGTCGATGACCACGCCTTGGGCATCCCGTGTCAGGCGCAGCGTGCGGCCAAACACCGGCTCGGCATGCTCAGCCCCGGCGCGCACCTGGCGGGCGATGGCGGCGACATACCACAGGCCCTCGGGCGCGGCGGTGGAGGCGTCGGTCGGGGCGGCGGCGTCTGGCATGTCGGAACCCGGATCGCAAAGCGCGGCGACAGGCGCGCGCAAGGAAGGCCAAGCCTCCTAGCACGCCTTGCGTTGAAGCGGGAAGCGGGGCGGGGCGAAAGGGCGCGCACTCTCCGTGTTGCTCCGGCGGCTAAATTGATCGCGGCCCCCTTGCGTCGCGCCGTCAGGATACGCAGATTCACGATTGGGCGGAACTTGCCGCCTCGAGGTGTGCTCCCGTGGACTATATTTTTGTTGTGGGCGGCCTGATCGGGCTGTTTTTCGGGGGTGAGGCGCTGGTGCGCGGCAGTGTCGGCATTGCGCGCCGTCTGGCCATTCCGCCTTTGCTGATCGGGCTGACCGTGGTGGGCTTCGGCACGTCGATGCCCGAGATGATGGTGTCGGTCGGCGCCGCTTTGCGCGGCGTTCCCGACATCGCCATCGGCAATATCGTCGGCTCCAACATCGCCAATATCCTCTTGATCGTCGGCGTGTCCGCGCTGGTCTGGCCGATCAAGATCATGGGCGCGACCCTGCGCCGCGATACGCTGGTGATGATGGCCGCAGCGCTCATCCTGCTGCCCCTGTTCGCCCTGGGCGAGCTCGGGCGCGTGGCCGGCCTCGGCCTGGTGCTGGCGCTGTCGGGCTATCTGTATTGGGCCTATCGCCAGCCCGGTGAGGCGGTGAGCGAGGATACGGATGCGCCTGCGCCGCGCTCGGCCTTGATCTCGGCCCTTTGGGTGATCGCCGGTCTGATTGCGCTGGTGGTGGGCGCACGCTTCCTGGTGGACGGGTCGGTGTCCATTGCGCGCGGGTTCGGCATATCGGAGGCCTTTATCGGCCTCACCATCGTGGCGGTGGGCACGTCGCTGCCCGAGCTCGCCACCTCGCTGATCGCGGCCCTGCGCCGCCAGTCGGAAATCGCCATTGGCAATATCGTCGGGTCGAATATCTTCAACGTGCTGGGTATTCTGGGCGTCACCGCGCTGATTGCGCCGATCCCGGTGGCGCAGCGATTCCTCACGCTCGACCTGCCGGTGATGATCGCCGTGTCGCTGGTTCTGACCGTTCTGCTGCTCACCCGCAAGGTGATTGGGCGGGCCGCCGGCGTCCTGCTGCTGGCCGGATATGCAGTCTATATCTGGTCCGCGCAGGGCTGATCCCGGCGTCCTCAGGCGCGCGTGTGCTCAAAATTCCGCCGCCCTTGCGACGGAAAGGCGCGCGCAGGCGCGTACAGGATACCAAGGCGCACGGCCCGGAGAGGACTGATCATGAGCGCACGCGACGCCGCCATCGCCGTCAACCGCTTCGGTCTGGGCGCGCGCCCCGGGGACATCGGCACGGCCGCACGCGACCCGCACGCCTGGCTCGCCGCCCAGATCGATCCGTCGGTGATTGCAGGCCCAGCCCCCGGAATGACGGCCCGGGAAGGCCTGGTGTATCTGCAGACCGAATATCCCCGCTTCCGCGCGGAGATCGAGCGTGCGGGCGCCGATCCTGAAGAGATCCAGCGTCAGGTGCGTGAATTGCTGCGCGAGCCGCGCCTGGCCCATATCGCCTGGCGCACCGGCATCGCGGTGACCACCCCGGACGGCTTCGCCGAGCGCTGGGTGCGGTTCTGGTCCAATCATTTCTCGGTGTCGTCCAACACGCTGCCCATGGCGGTGGTCGCACCGACGCTGGAAGCCGAAGCGATCCGGCCCAATGCCTTCGGCCCGTTCGCCGATCTGTTGCGCGCTGCCGAGCTGCACCCGGCCATGCTGATCTATCTCGACCAGGCGCTGTCGCTGGGCCCGAACTCGATGGCCGGGCGCTTTCTGGACCGGGGCATCAATGAAAACCTGGCCCGCGAGATTCTCGAACTGCACACGCTGGGCGTGGCGGGCGGATATGGTCAGGGCGATGTGGAGGCGCTGGCGCGCATCCTGACAGGCTGGACCGTGGGCAGCCGCCGTTTGCGGTCGGACCCGGAGGATTATGGACGCGCCGTGTTCGACGTGCGCCTGCAGGAGCCGGGCGCCCACACGCTGCTGGGTCAAAGCTTCGGAGGGGAGGGGCCGCAGCGCGCCGGCGAGGCGCTCGAATTCATCGCCGCCCGGCCCCGGACGGCCCGCTTTCTCTCGGAAAAGCTCGCCCGGCATTTTCTGTCCGATGATCCGGCGCCCCGCGACATCGCCCATATCGAAGCGGCCTGGACGCGCAGCGGCGGCGATCTGGCGGCGGTGGCGCGCGCCGTGATCACGGCGCCGTCGGCGTTTGATCCGGCTTTGCTCAAGTTCAAGACGCCCGAAGAGTTCCTGATCTCGTCACTGCGCGCGGTGGGCGCGCCGGCGCCGAACCCGCGCCAGCTCTATGCCGGCTATGTGGCGCTGGGCCAGGCGCCGTTCTCCGCGCCCTCGCCGGCAGGCTGGCCCGATCAGGCCGAGGCCTGGGCCAGCCCGGACGCCGTGCTCAAACGGCTGGATTTCGCCACCGCCGTGGCCGCCCGCGTCGGCCGTAACGCCCGCCCGCGCGAGCGCGCTGTCGAGGTGCTGGGACCGAGCCTGAGCGACGCCACCGCACAGGCGATCGCGCGCGCCGAAACGCCCGAGCAGGGGCTGACCCTTTTACTGATGAGCCCGGAGTTTCAGCGCCGCTAGGCCGGCTGAGGAGAGTATTGTCATGACTGACATGTCCACCACCCGCCGCCGCCTGCTTGTGTCGGGCCTGGCTGGCGCAGGGCTCGTGCTGCCGGGCGCCGCCGCCGCGTTCGCCCAGGCGCCGCGCGCCGCCGGGCGCAAGCTGGTGGTGATTGTCCTGCGCGGCGCGCTGGACGGGCTCGCCGCCCTCGCCCCGGTCGCTGAGCGCCGCTATGGCGAACTGCGCGGCGATCTGGCTCTGGAGGGCGGCCTGCCTGCGCCGGGACCTTTCGTGTTTCACCCCGCGATGCCGACACTGGCCGGCCTGTTCGCGTCCGGTCAGGCGCTGGCCGCCCACGCCATCGCCACCGATTATCGCGAGCGCTCCCACTTTGACGGTCAGGACCGGCTGGAGGCGGCGACGCCCGCCATTCGCGACGGCTGGATGAACCGGGCGCTGACGCTGATGGGGCCGGACGCGCCGGGCGCGGTGGGGGTGGGTCAGTCCATGCCGCTCTTGCTGCGCGGGCCGGCGCCGGCTTCGACCTGGGCGCCGGCGGTGCTGCCGGGCGCCGATGACGACACGATCTCGCGGCTGATGGATTTGTACGCGCGCGACCCCATGCTCGGTCCCGCGCTGGCCCGGGCGCTGGAGACCGACGCCATCGCGTCGGGCATGACCAGCGAGTCCGCCATGGGCGGGCTGGGCGCGCGCGGCGCAGGGCCGCAGGCCTATGCGCTGATCGCGGAGGCGGCGGGCAATATCCTGACGGCGCCAGGCGGTCCGGATGCGGCGGTGATCAGCTTTGACGGCTGGGACACCCATGTGCGCCAGGGCGCACTCGAAGGCCAGCTGGCCAACCGGCTGGCCGGGCTGGACGCAGCCATCGCCGCCTTGCATGAGCGCTTGTCAGAAGCCTGGGACCGCTCTGCGATCCTAGTGGTGACCGAGTTTGGCCGCACCGTGCGCATCAATGGCGCCGGCGGCACGGATCACGGCACAGGCGGCGCGGCCCTCCTCATCGGCGGGGCGGTGCGCGGCGGGCGCATCATCGGCGAGTGGCCGGGGCTGGACCGCCTGTATGAGGACCGCGACCTGTATCCGGCCAATGATCTGCGCAGCCTGTTCAAGGGCGTGCTCGCCGGGCATTGGGGTCTGGACCGCACTGACCTGGAGCGCACGGTGTTCCCGGGCGCGGGCGCGCGGCCATTCGAAGGGCTGATCCTCTAGTCAGGCAAAGCGCCTAGCTGGCGCCCTTCATGATGCGGCGGCGCTGGACCGAGGAGGGGATGTTCATCGCCTCGCGGTATTTGGCGACGGTGCGCCGGGCGATATCCACGCCGTCCGCCAGCAGGCGTTCCACAATGGCGTCGTCGCTCATCACCTGATCGGCGGTTTCAGCATCGATCATCGCCTTGATCCGGAAGCGCACGGCCTCGGCCGAATAGGCTTCGCCGCCATCGGCGGACGCGATGGACGAGGTGAAGAAGTATTTCAGCTCGAACAGGCCGCGCGGCGTGGCGATGTATTTGTTCGAGGTGACGCGGCTCACCGTGCTCTCGTGCATGCCCACGGCGTCGGCCACGGTCTTGAGGTTCAGCGGGCGCAGCCAGGCCACGCCCTTGACCAGAAAGGCGTCCTGCTGGCGCACAATCTCGCTGGCGACCTTGAGGATGGTGCGCGCGCGCTGGTCGAGGCTTTTGACCAGCCATGACGCATTCTGGGCGCACTCGGTGATGAACTGCTTTTCCTGATCCGAGCGCGCGCCGCGGCTGATCTGGGCGGCGTAGCGGTTATTCATCAACACGCGCGGCAAGGTGTCGGTGTTGAGCTCCACGGCCCAGGTCCCGTCGGGGCGCTCGCGCACGGTCACGTCGGGCTCCACCGAGCGCGCGCCGTCGGCGCCAAAGCCCAGGCCCGGCTTGGGCGTTAGGCGTTTGAGCTCGGCGATCATGTCTTCCAGGTCTTCACCATCCACGCCGCAGGCCGCTTTCAGCGCCGCGTAATCGTGCTTGGCCAGCAAGGGCAGATTATCCACCAGCGCCGCCATGGCGGGGTCCAGCCGGTCGCGCTCTTTGAGTTGAAGCGCCAGGCATTCCTGCAGCGAGCGCGCCATCACGCCACACGGCTCGAACTGCTGGAGGCGGTCGAGCATGGCCTCGGTCTCGGAGCGCGTCACACCCAGGCGCTGGGCGGTCTCGTCCAGATCAGCCCGGAAATATCCGTCCTCGTCAGCCAGATCGATCAGATGGGCGGCGATCATGCGGTCGGATGCGGCCAGCACGAGGTCGGCCAGCTGGTCGTGCAGGTGCTCGCGCAGCGTCTTCTCGCGGGCGCTATTGGCCGCCGCGTCATAATCCTCGCCGTCGAACCGGCCGCCGCCGCCCGCGCCGGCGCGCGACCAGTCAATGGCGCCGCCGGCCGGCTCGGCGCCCGCCATATCGGCCTTGGAATCGGAGTACATCGCCTCGGTATCGGCGTCGATCGCCTCGGTGGCGCGTTCGGGCGTGTCGAAACTCAGCTCGGCGCCGGGCGCGGTGTCTGTGGCCTCGACCGGGTCGGCGCGCTCGTCGGCGGCGGCGTCTGTGCGCTCTTCGCGCTCAAGCAGGGGATTGCGCTCCAGCTCGGCCTCGACGAACTCGGCCAGCTCCATATTGTTCAGCTGCAGCAGCTTGATCGCCTGCTGCAACTGGGGCGTCATGACGAGGCCTTGCCCCTGACGCGCCTCGAGCCTGTGTCCGAGCCCCGCCATGTTTCCCCCTAGTTGAACTGCTCGCCGAGATAGTGACGGCGCACGCTCTCATCGCGCCGGACTTCCTCGGGCGTGCCTTCAAACAGCACTTCGCCGTCATAGATGATGGTCGCGCGATCGGTGATCTCGAGCGTTTCGCGCACATTATGGTCAGTGATCAGGATGCCGATGCCGCGCCCCTTGAGATAGGTGATCAGGTCGCGGATGTCGGAGATTGCCAGCGGATCGATCCCGGCGAAGGGTTCGTCCAGAAGGATGAAGCTCGGCTGGGCGGCCAGGGCGCGGGCAATCTCCACCCGGCGGCGCTCGCCTCCGGACAGGGCCACGGCCGGGCTTTTGCGCAGATGGCTGATATTGAGCTCTTCGAGCAGTTCGTCCACCAGCGCCTTGCGACGGGTGCGGTCAGGCTCGGCCAGTTCGGCCACTGCCGTGACATTGTCCTCCACCGACAGGCCGCGGAAGATCGAGGCTTCCTGCGGCAGATAGCCGATGCCCAGGCGTGCGCGCTGGTACATGGGCAGGTCGGTGATGTCGGCCCCGTCGAGCATGATGGTCCCGCTATCGGCCCGGATCAGGCCTGTGATCATATAAAAGCAGGTGGTCTTGCCCGCGCCGTTCGGACCCAACAGCCCCGCCACCTCTCCACGCTGGAGATCGAGCGAGACATTGCGGACAACCGCCCGCCGGCCATAGGCCTTGCCCAGCCCCCTGACCGAAAGCCCCGAACCGCTCGCGCCGGAGGCTTGCGCCTCCGCCTGCTTCGCCGTGTCCATCATGGTTAGCTCCAGCACGCCTAAGATTTGGTGAAGCCGCGCGCGGGCGCGGTGCGATCGGCATTGAATCGGGCGACGGAGGCGGGGATCAGCGTCCGTCCGGGAAGGGGCGCGGACCGTCTCCGGGGACGGCGGGAAGCGGGCAGCTCCCGGCGGCCTGTTCGGCCTCGGGCCCGGTGAAGAAGATCGAGCGCACCCGGCCGCCCTCGCCGCTGCTCAGCCGGGCGACCCCTCCGTCGATATCGGCCTCCAGCCGGTCGCCGGTGGAGACATTGCATCCCTGTGTCAGCACCACCGACCCGACAAGGGTGATGGTGCCGGCCTCCAGATCGTAAACGCCGCTATCGCCGCGCGCGACTTCGCCGGGGCGCACATAAAACACCTCGCCCGTCGCCACCACCCGGCGCAGTCCGCCCATGCCGCCGCCGGAGCGCCGGTCGAAGAAGGCCTCGACCCGGTCGGCGCGCAGGCGTTCATCGCCGCGGATCATGTTCACATCGCCCCAGTAGACGAGGCGTCCCTGGGGATCGAGCATCTCGCTGTTCTGCGCGCTGATATCGAGCGGCCCTGTCTGGCCGGGCGTTTGCGCCAGGGCGGCTGAGGCCGCGGCATGAGGGGCGGCGCAGAGGAGGGCGGCGCAGAGCAAAGGGCGGATCATGGTCTGGTCTCCTGATCATCTGACGGCCTGCCGTCAGGATAGATGCGGGTGCGCACATCGCCGCTGAGGATAACCCGGTTGGCGCCGTCTTGCACCTCGAACGAATCGGCGCGCACAGCGCCCCATGGCGCTTCGCCGGAAACGCCTTCCTCTCCGCTCACCGTGCCGTCGCGCAGGCTGATGCGCGCTGACGGCGCCTCGAACCGGTACCCGGCGGGCGTGGCGAACCGCACATCGGTGCGCAAGGTGAGCATCTGACCGGCCTCGTCGAACACGCCGCTTTCGGCCAAAGCCTGAGAGGCGTCGCGCAGACCCTCGATCCAGGCATAGTCCAGCGCCGGGCGCTCCAGATCGGTGAGCGGGGACACGCCGCCCAGACGGCGCACGGCGGCGTCGGCGGTGACCACGAAGGGCGTGCCGCCGCGGTCGCGGCCCGTGAAGCGCGGATTGGTGATGCGCTCGGCGTCGCCGGCCGGCGTGAAGGCGGGCTCGGCCGGGCCGGACGCGCCGGAGGTGAATATCTGAAACACGACATTGCCCGCCACCAGCACCATGGCGGCCAGCAGAACGGCGCGCAGAATCCGCACCCGCCCCGAACGCGCGCGCGCACTGGTCAGCGAGCGCGCACGGCGTTCCCCGATCAGGCTGTCGCGCGCAAGGGCGGCGGCGTTCATTCAGGTGTCTCCCGGCCGGGCTGGAGGGGCTGAGCCATCATGAATGGGAGAAAATGTCGATTTCAGGCCAGCCGCCGAGATCCAGACGCGCACGGGCAGGCAGGAAATCAAAGCAGGCCCGCGCCAGGTCGGTGCGTCCCTCGCGCTCCAGCATCGCGGAGAGACCGTCGCGCACCTGATGCAGGTAGAGAACGTCAGAGGCCGCGTATTCCAGCTGGGCGGCGCTGAGCTCCGGCGCGGCCCAGTCAGAGCTCTGCTGCTGCTTGGACAGTTCGATGCCGGCGATCTCGCGCACCACGTCCTTCAGCCCGTGACGGTCTGTATAGGTGCGCGTGAGTTTCGAGGCGATCTTGGTGCAGAACACCGGCCCGGTCTCCACGCCCAGATCACGCAGCAGCATGGCGACGTCAAACCGGGCGAAGTGGAAGATTTTCTCCACGCTGCGGTCGGCGAGCAGGGACTTCAGGTTCGGGCAGTCTTCGCCGGAGCGCGTCAGCTGGACAATGTGGGCGTCGCCATCACCGGCCGAAAGCTGGACCAGGCAGACGCGGTCACGCGTCAACGACAGGCCCTGGGTTTCGGTATCCACCGCCACGCGCGGGCCGAATTCGAGCCCGTCCGGCAGATCGCCCCGGTGAAAGTGAATCGCCATGTCTTCGCCTGTACGCGCTTGTGTGATAGGATGTCGTCATGGGTATCGGACCTTCCGTCCGGCGCGTCAATGCACACGCTGGTGCAAGGCGGACTTGCGCGCGCGGAGTTGCTGATCGGGCCCGTTATGGGCCATGGCAAGGTTATAGGATGCGGGGATCCCAGCCCCGGCGTCCGTGACGTCACACGCCGACCGGGCAGGCCCAGATGCTGAAATTCCGTCTTTCGCGCCAGGACAAGGCCGCTATCGACATCCGCTTCGAACCGGATGTCGGGCTGATCAGCTTTCTGTGTGAAGGCGTGGTGACCCAGGACGACCTCAAGCAGGCCCAGGCCGAGGCCGACCGCCTGGCCGATGGCCGCAGCGTGCGGGCCATGATGATCGATGCGCGAAACTCCTCGCCCGGCTACCCGCCAGGACAGCTGGTCGAGCCGATGTCGGCGGTGCTGGAGGAGCTCAGGATCAGGCGCTGCGCCTTTGTCAGCGTGCGCGGCCGCGACGAGATTCTCGATGTGATCGAGACCGTGACCTTTCCGTATGCGGTGCGGGTGCGCGCATTCGACAGCGATGTCGAGGCGCGGGCCTGGCTCCTGAGCTGACTGAAGCGTCGCGTTCAGCCGAACAGCGACCAGTTGCCCTTGCGGAAGGTCTGGTAGAGATCGGGGTCGGCCTCGCCGTCAATGCGCGCGAAGTGCTCGCGGTGCAGGTCCTCGCGCAGGAACACGGCGTCGCATTGCCACAGAGCGCCATCATAATAGCACGGCTCGGCCAGGTCGAAGAGGCGGAAGCCCGCATCGCGCACCGCGGCCGCGCGCTCGGGCAGCGTGTCCACAGTGCATTCGATGATCACCACCGAGCAGCGCGGCAGGGTTTCGCGCGCGCCGGCGAGCACCTTCATCTCATGGCCGTCAATATCGATCTTGAGCAGGAAAGGTTCAGGCAGATCACGTCCGGCCAGAAACCCGTCCAGGGTGATCGCCTTGACCGTCCGCACCGCGCCGCCGCGCTGGGCGCCGCCTGACACCATGCCGGCATGGGTCAGCGCGCCGGTGTCGGGGCGGGTGTGAATCTCCAGCTCGACCTCGCCTTCGGCGTCACTCACGGCGGCAATGACGATCTGGTGGGCGAGGGTGCGGTAGGTGGCGGCGATGGCGCCGTGCAGCTCGGACACCGGCTCGAACAGGATGTGAGGCGCGTCAGGGTAGGCGCGAATGAGCTCCGGCGTGCCGTTCAGGGCGCCGACATCCAGGACGCAGCCCACCGGCACGCCGCGGCCGACCAGCATGGCCAGGGCCTCCTGCTTCAACGGCGCGCGGCGCGGCATGGCAAAATCCTCTGCGTTTGAAATTCGGGCGCATACAACGCCGTGCTGCACCTGCGCGCAAGGCGGAATCTGCGCCTTGCGCATCCCGGCGCCGGCGTCCTATCGATGTACGGGCGCGCAGCGGCACAGACAGGCAGGCCCCATGGCCGTGATCAGCTTCCAGCACCGGTTCGTCTTCATCAAGACGCAGAAGACCGCCGGAACCAGCATCGAGATCGATCTGGCCCGGCGCCTGGGCCCCGACGCCATCGTCACACCGGTGAAGCCGGCGGTTGAGGGGCATGAGCCGCGCCATCATGTGAACGGCGAACGCACATTGTCCGCGCACGCCAGCGCAAGCGAGATCAGCGACTTCATCGGCGCGGACGCGTTCGCAGGCATGGCCGTGATCTGCGTCGAGCGCGAGCCGGTGGACAAATGCCTCAGTCATTTTCACATGAAGCGCAACTCGTCCTACCACAACCCGGACGGGGCTTATCAGCGTGACTGGGCGGCTTATTGCGAGGCGGGCGCCTTCCCGGTCGACACGGCGCGCTACGCCACGCGTGACCGTCAGACCGGGCGCTGGCGCCGCCGCGCCGATCATGTGATCGCGTATGAGCGCCTTGACCAGGACCTGCCCGCTCTGCTGGGCGCGCTGGGCCTGGCCGGGTTCGGTCTGACCGCGCGCGCCAAGGCCGATTACCGCACGCCTGTCCTGGCCCGGCCCGAAGAGGTCACTGCGCAACAACGCCAGCGTATATATGACGCCTTCGCCGACTGCCGGGCTTTGACGGGATTGTATCTGTAGGCGCCGGTCAGCGCCCGTCGACCCCGCCCAGCGTGAACAGGACCAGCTCGAACCGGATGGATTCGCTCGGTTCAAGATTGCTGATGCGCTCGTTTTCGCGCTGGTAATAGATGCGCATCAGCGTGCATTCATCCCGGTACATGAAGCCGGCCTGGATGCGCCGGGCTTCTCCGGCATCCAGATCCTGGAGCTGGCGGTAGAAGCCTGACCAGCGATCGGTGATCTCGACCTGACCAGCCGTGCTGAGCTCGCGCAGGGCCGAGCCTCCGGCTTGCGCGGCGACATCGGTGTAGCGCGCCGACAGGCTGGCGCGCCACAGCTGCACCGAGCCATTGGCGTCGAGCCGGTTGGTGGCGCCGGTGTCGCCATCAAGGCGCGCGCGCGCGCCCAGGGTCAGCCAGTCATAATCGAGCTGGCCTTCGGCGACCCAGTCGGACGCGTCTTCGGCTACGCCCGACGCGGCGGGGAAGCGGTCATCGCCCGACAGGCGGTAGCTGCGCCCGGCGAACAGCTCCAGTCCGCGCGGGCCGCCCGCCTCATTGAAGGAGGCCGACAGGCCCAGATCGGCGCGCGCGCCGTCTTCCCAAAAGTCAAATCCCGGCGAGCGCACCGGCGCGAACAGGAAAGAGCGGTCCAGATCGAGGGTCTGGCTGTCGAAATTGGGCGGCGCATTGCCGGTTCCGGCTTCTGTGGAGGCGATGGCGGCCAGGCGCGGCGCCAGGATCACGTCCACCCGCTCGCCGGGCCGCAGGAAAGGCCAGCTCACGTCCAGCCCCGCCGCGCCGAGCCAGCGCGCGGTGTCGAAACGGCCGGTCTCGACGCCCGCAACATCGCGCTGGGTGATGTCGAATACGTCCGCGCGCGCCACGGCGAAGGGTTCGGCGCGCACCCCGCCGGGCAGGATCATCGCGCGGCTCCACTCCGCGCCGGCGCTGGCGCGGTGATAGTCATCGCCCAGCTCGCGCGTCAGGCTGAGCGCGTGGAACGACAGGTCCGCCACCCCCGCCCCGCCCGGCAGGGCCAGCTGGTAGTGGCCGCGCACCTGCGGCGCCGCCAGCGGCAGGCGGTCGTCGTCAAACGTCTCGCTGAGCTGGTTGAAGTGGAAGGCGGCCGCGTCGGCATACCAGGCCGGTCCGCGTCCCGCCGTCCAGACCTGACTGATCAGCGTGCGCCGGGGCGCTGTGAACAGGCTCTGATAACCCTCGGCGTCTTCCGAATAGCCATAGCGGCGCAGAAACAGATCGCCGCCGGTCACAGCCTGGGCGCCGAAGCCCCAGCGCCAGTGGCGGGAGATGTCGAACTCGCCCGTCGCAAACAGATGCCCGCGCAGTTCGCGGTCGCCGAACGGCCCATCGCGGTCAAACTCGCGCTCGTACGTGGCCGATGTCTGCACGCGCAGTTCGCCGGACCAGAACCGCCTGCGCCAGTCCAGCTCCAGCAGCGGATTGACTTCGGTCATCACCCGCGGGGCGATGGTCAGGTCCTGGTATGGGCTGATGGCCCAGAAATACGGCTGCTGCCACGAAAAGCCGAGCCGGTTGGAGATATCGATCCGCGGCGCCAGAAAGCCCGACTTGCGCCCCACGCTGGGATCGGCGTGGGCGAAGGCGGGCGAGTACAAGACCGGCACGCCGCGCACTTCCAGGCGCACATTGCGGTACCGGATCATGTCGTTGTCGACGTCCTGGATCACCTGATCGGCGCGCAGCCGCCAGGTCGGCTCGCGAGAACCGTCCTCGCACAGATCACAGGCCGTGTAGTAAGCATCGTTGAGCTCGACCCCGCCATCGGCGCGGCGCAGGGCCAGCGCGGCGGCGGTGCGCCCGTTATTTTCCAGCAAGGTGGCGAAGCCGCGCGCGAAGCCCTCGCGCATCTCATCGTCCAGCTCGACATAATCGGCCAGCTGGGCGGGGCGTCCGGGCTCGTGGATCTCGACAGAACCGGTGGCGATGATGCGCCCCAGAGCCGGGTCATAGGTGATCTCGTCGGCCAGCACGACACGCTCGTCCGAGCGCATGCGCACGGCGCCGCGGGCGATGTAGAGCCCGCGCGCCCGGTCCTCGATCAGCTCGGCGGCGTCCAGATAGGTGCGGTCAGCCTCGCTCTGGCGGGCTTCGGCGAGTCCGGCTGTCAGCGCTGCAGCAGCGCAACTGAGTGCGAGCAAAGACCGTCTCACCGCAGACCTCGATCCCGACCAGCGCCCCGGCGCCAAGCCCTCTGGGTGTACCGGATGAAATGCGGCCCGTCCACGGCCTGCTCAGGCTTCGGGCACAGCCCGGCTCAGACGCCCTCCGACACGCAGCGGTTCGCAGCGCACGGCCAGCCCCGTGCGCGGATCGGTTTCGACGAAGACGCCGCTGATCGTCGCCTCGCCGCTGGCGGCGGTGAAGCGCGTGGAGCGCATATGGGTGACGAAGCGCGCCACCGGCTCGGTCTTCTCCATGCCGATCACCGA
Source organism: Hyphomonadaceae bacterium ML37 (assembly GCA_027627685.1). Classification (NCBI taxonomy): domain Bacteria; kingdom Pseudomonadati; phylum Pseudomonadota; class Alphaproteobacteria; order Hyphomonadales; family Hyphomonadaceae; species Hyphomonadaceae bacterium ML37. Next base: position 2,848,442 of record CP091241.1, on the reverse strand, counting down.
ATCATAATCGCCGCACATGCCCGCATCGGTCATGTAGGCGGTGCCTTCATTGAGGATCATGTGGTCGGCGGTAGGCACATGGGTGTGGGTGCCCACCACCAGGCTCGCCCGGCCGTCGCAATAATGGCCCAGCGCCATTTTCTCCGACGTGGCTTCGCCATGCATGTCCACGATGATCGCGTCGGCGACCTGGCCCAGCGGGCAGGCGGCAAGCTGGCGGTCCACCGCCGCGAAGGGGTCGTCCAGCGGCTGCATGAACAGGCGCAGGAGCACGTTCATCACCAGCACCTGGCGCCCATCGGGCAGGGTGTAGAGCGAGCAGCCCCGGCCCGGCGCGGCGCCTTCGGGATAATTCACCGGGCGCAACAGGCGCGGTTCGCGCTCGATATAGGTGAGGGCTTCCGACTGGTCCCAGGAATGATTGCCCAGGGTGAGCACATCGGCGCCGGCGTCATAGAGCTCGATGGCGGTGCGCTCGGTGATGCCGAAACCGCCCGCGGCGTTTTCCGCGTTCACCACCACGAAATCGAGCTTGAGCTGCTTGCGCAGGCCGGGCAGGTGCGCCGTCAGGCCGTCCCGGCCCGCCTTGCCCACCACATCGCCAAAAAACGCCAGCCGCATGCCGGATGATCCCTGTTCTCAAGTCTGCGTCGATGCGCGATATAGCGCATGCACCCGCCTGCGGCCACGCAAGGGCTCAGGGGGGATATCAGGGGGCGAGGCCGCTGGCGACCGCGTCGGCAAAGATGCGCCCGGCGGGCGTCAGGATGAGGCGCGCGCCATCACGGCGCACCTGACCGCGCGACAGGGCCAGCGCCAGACCCTCAGCATCCACCTCAAAGCCGGTAAGCGCCTTGAGGGCGTCCAGATCGAGCCCCTCCTCCACCAGACGCATGCCCATCAGCACCCGCTCCACCGCTTCGTCGCGGGCGTTCAGCGCTTCGATCTCATGGGCGGCGCCGGTTGCCACGCGAGCGATATAGTCGGCGGGTTTGCGCGCCGCTTCCGTGGCGAGGCGTCCGCCGGAGGCATGGGCGCCCAGACGCCCATGGCCGCCCGGACCGATGGCGATCCAGTCCGCGCCCTCCCAGTAGAGCCGGTTATGCACCGAGTGATCCGCGCGGGTGCGGGCGTGATTGGAAATCTCGTAGGCCGGCAGGCCGGCGGCTTCGGTGAGCTCTTGCGTCAGCGCATACATGTCCGCCGCATCGTCATCGCCGGGCGGGGTGAGGCGGCCACGCTCGGCCTGACGGGCGAACGCCGTGCCCGGCTCGATGGTCAGCTGGTAGAGCGAGAGATGACTGAGCCCCATGGCCAGAGCCCGAGACAGCTCAGCTGCCCAGTCATCCGGGCTCTGGCCCTCGCGGGCATAGATGAGGTCGATGGAGAGGCGGTCAAACAGCGCCTGCGCCGTTTCCAGCGCATGCAGCGCGCCAGCAGCGTCATGATCACGGCCGAGGCGGGCGAGGCTTGCGTCGTCAAGCGCCTGCACGCCCAGCGACAGCCGGTTGATCCCGGCGCCGGCGAGCCCGGCGAAGGATGCGGCCTCTTTGGGATTGGCTTCCAGCCCGATCTCGGCGCCCGGCGCGATGCCCCACAGCGCATCGGCGCGCGCCAGCACGGCCTCGATCTGGGCGGGCGTCATCAGCGAGGGCGTGCCGCCGCCGAAATGCACGCTGGCCAGCACGCGTGGTCCGGTGCGTTCGCGCCAGTTATCCAGATCGGCGAGCAGCGCGTCCGTTAGCGCGCCGCTATCCGCGCCCGCCGCCTTGTAAACGTTGAAATCGCAATAGGGGCAGATGCGCGCGCAATAGGGCCAGTGGATATAGAGGCCCAGCCGGACGGGCGATGCGCTCATGCGCCGAACACATCGTCAGTCATGGCCGCGAAGGCGCGGGCGCGGTGGCTGAGCGCGCGCTTGGCGCTCGCGTCCATCTCGGCGAAAGTTCGGTCATGGCCCTCGGGCAAGAAGATCGGATCATAGCCGAACCCGTGTTCGCCGCGCGGCGGGAAGGTCAGCGTGCCGCGCACCTCGCCCTCATAGAGCCGCGTCTCGCCATCGGGATGGGCCAGAGCCAGCACGCAGATGAAGCGGGCCGTATGATCGTGTGCGCCCTTCGCCTCCAGCTCTGCGCGCACGCGCTCCATCGCAGCGGTGAAATCCTTGCCTGGCCCGGCCCAGCGGGCGGAGTAGACGCCCGGCGCGCCGCCCAGCGCATCCACCGCCAAGCCGGAATCATCGGCCAGCGACACCCGGCCCGAGGCGCGCGCAGCCGCCTCGGCTTTCAGCCGCGCATTGCCGGAAAAGCTGGTTTCAGTCTCTTCGGGCTCGGGCAAACCAAGCGCCCCGGCGCCGATAACGGTCAGGCCGTGAGGCGTCAGAAGTGCATCCAACTCTTTGATTTTCCCCGGGTTATGGCTCGCCAGCACCCAGGAATCCGTCCGTGTGAAGACATTCATGCATAACCGTCCTGCTGAAAGCTCATATCGCCTTTCGGAAAATTAATATCGAATTTCGATATATTTTTGTTGCCAAGCGATGCGGAGTGTCCTAGATGTGTTCTCGAGGCGAGCGGGAACGCCCACCTCATAAAGCCGACAGCCCGGCGGAACAATGACCGGGCGAGGCAAAAAGTTGGTCGACACGTAACACAAGGAGAGTATGAGATGGTCAGGACCACCAACACCGCAGGACACGCCGCAATCGCCATGGTTATCAATCTGGTTCTGGTGGCGGGCGTCTTCGCCGGTATGGCCGCCGCGATCGCACCGCTGGTCGCGTAAGGTAATGGCGACGGCTGACGGCCGGAAGCTCTGAGATGAACCGCGCCTCCCCGGCGGATTTCGATCAGACGCTTTCCGGCCACAGCCCGTTCGTCGCCCGGGTTTGACGAGGAAGAGGGGAGGACAGCATGAGAACGCTAGGCGCCGGGTCGCTGGCCTCCATCCTGAAGGTGCTGCTCGATATCGGCTATTTCGTGCTGCTGGCCGTGCTCGGCCTGGCCAGCCTGATCATCGTCCTCATCGTTTTCAGCGGCATTTATGGCCTGCTCGGCTTCGGGCCGGAGCTGCCGGGGCTTCTGCGCCAGTTGCTGGCGCGCGACTTTGTGGTGGCCCTGCCCATGGCGATCGCCGCCTGGGCTGCGCTGACCTTTATCGTTCACCGCCTGCGCCTGATTTTCGCGACCCTGCGCGCGGGCGATCCCTTTGTGCCGGAAAATGCCGGCCATTTGCGGGCCATCGCCATCGGCATCGCGGTGTATCAGCTGCTGCATTACGCCGCGCACGGCGTGCTGGCGCTGGTGATCACGCTGCTGGGCCGGTCGCCGGTGGAAAGCGGCGCGCGGGTGATCCCTGATTTCAGCCTCAATCTGGCGGCCTGGTTCTCGGTGCTGGCGATCCTTGTCCTTGCGGAAGTGTTCCGCGAGGGTGCTCGCCTGCGCGACGAACAGAAGCTGACGATCTAGGGGAGCGGGGACAGAGCCATGCCCATCCGCGTCACCCTTGACCGTATGCTGCTGGAGCGGCGCATGTCGCTGACAGAGCTGTGCGACCGGGTGGGCATCACCATGGCCAATCTGTCGATCCTGAAAACCGGCAAGGCCAAGGCGGTGCGCTTCTCCACGCTGGAGGCGCTGTGCCGGGAGCTGAATTGCCAGCCGAGCGACCTCCTCGTCTACGATCCCCACGGCGATCCTGACGAGGATGATGACGCGGACGATTGAGGCTTACTCCGTGCAGAACATCAATATCCCGCAGAACACCGCCGGGATGCTCAGCATGGCCAGCACCACCAGCACGCCAACCCCGAACAGCCAGACCATAGCGATCAGCGCCAGCGCCGCGTTGAGCATCACCCAAGGGCCGGCGCGGTGCGGGTCCTGCGCAATTTCCCTCAACATGTGACCCAGAAAAGGCACGGCCAGCAGGAGACGCCCCAGCTGGCGCGGCGGCATCAGCAAAAGTGCGGCCGGACGGGTGAGCCAGTGGCCCATGGGCCGGCCGCTCTGGGCCGCGGCGATCACGCCGGCCATCGCCAGACCGGCCAGCGCCACACCGGCCACCGAAGCGGCGCCTTCGCCCGTCCGGACGATCCACCAGGCCGATGCGATGGTGAGCACGAGGGTCAGCGGCGCCATCGCCTGGCTGATCCGGCGCGCAGGCCCCCAGACGGGCGCGGTCTCTCCGGACCGCCCCGACATGGAGTTGGCCACAAAGGCGAGCCCCGCCATGCTGTGGTACACGACCAGCGGCAGCGACACGATCAGCAATGCCGTGGTCAGCGGCGCATCGGTGATGCCCGATTGCGGACCCGGCATGACCGTGGACAGCCCCGCCCAGATCACAAACGGGGTGAGCAGGAATATCCCGAACACATAGGGAAGATATCGCATGGCTGCGCTCGCTTAGGGCTTCGTGGCTTCAAGAGGCGCGCCGGTATCGCGGCCAAATCGGGCGCCCGCAAGGCAAACCGGTGCGGCCAGAAAGCGCTTACCGGTTGTGGGGTTGTTGGCGGGCCGGTCTACGCTAATCGCCGTATTCTTCGACCCGCGCCCAGGTAGTAAGTTCATGACGCTACGCCAAACCTGTCGACAGCGGCGCGTGGTTTGGGCGGGTCAGCTGGTCTTGCGGGAGCACACGCCCGCAAGATGTCAGCCGCCCAAGGCGGGAGGCCCGACCCCTCAAGCGGCCTCCCGCTGCCCGCCGGTCACTGGAAAGCCACCGGCCTGCGCCCCACCGCTACCCCTTCCGCCCCGCAATCAGGCTGTCAACTACGCCGGGATCGGCCAGGGTGGACACATCGCCCAGCGCGCCGGTTTCGCCTTCCGCGATTTTCCTGAGGATCCGGCGCATGATTTTGCCTGACCGGGTCTTGGGCAGGCCGGGGGCGAACTGGATCACGTCGGGGCTCGCCACCGGGCCGATCTCCTTGCGCACCTGGTCTTTGAGGGCGGTTTCCAGCGCGTCATCCGGCTCACGCCCGGCGGTCAGGGTGACATAGCAATAAATGCCCTGGCCCTTGATATCGTGGGGATAGCCGACCACGGCGGCCTCGGCGACCGCCTCATGGGCGACCAGCGCGCTTTCGATCTCGGCCGTGCCCAGCCGGTGGCCGGAGACGTTGAGCACATCATCCACCCGGCCAGTGATCCACCAGTACCCGTCCGCGTCGCGCCGGGCGCCGTCGCCGGTGAAATAGGTTCCCGGATAGGCGGTGAAATACGTGTCGATGAAGCGCTGATGGTCGCCATAGACCGTGCGCGCCTGGCCCGGCCAGGAACCCAACAGGACCAGATTGCCCTGCGCCTCGCCCTCGTCGGGCAGGCGCTGGCCCTCCGCGTCCATCAGGGCTGGCCGGACGCCGAACATGGGAAAGCTCGCCGAGCCGGGTTTCAGGGCGTGTGCGCCGGGCAAAGGCGTGATCAGGTGCCCGCCGGTCTCGGTCTGCCACCATGTGTCCACCACCGGGCAGCGGCCTTCGCCGCACACGGCGTGATACCAGCGCCAGGCCTCGGGATTGATCGGCTCGCCCACACTGCCCAGAAGCCGCAGCGAGGACCGGTCATGGGCGCGCACCGGCTCATCGCCGAAGCGCATCAGGGCCCTTATGGCGGTTGGGGCGGTGTAGAGGACCGTGACCCTGTGCTTGGCCACCACCTCCCAGATCCGGTCCGGGCCGGGCCAGGTGGGCACGCCTTCGAACATCAGCGAGGTGGCCCCATTGGAGAGCGGCCCGTAGACGATATAGCTGTGCCCCGTCACCCAGCCCACATCGGCGGTGCACCAGAACACATCGTCCTCGCGATGGTCGAACGTGTAGTCATGGGTCATGGAGGCCCAGACCATGTACCCACCGGTGGTGTGCATGACCCCCTTGGGCTTTCCCGTGGACCCCGACGTGTACAGGATGAAGAGCGGGTCCTCGGCGTTCATGGGCTCGGGGTCGCAGTGCGCGTCCACCTCCAGCGCGCGCTCATCGTGCCAGTGGTCGCGCCCCTCCACCCAGCCAACATCGGCCCCGGTATGACGCACGCACAGCACGGCCTTCACGCCCGGCGCCTGGGCGAGCGCTGCGTCCACATTGGCTTTCAGCGGCACCGGCTTGCCGCCGCGCACGCCTTCGTCGGCGGTGACTACGAATGTGCTCTCGCAGTCTCGGATGCGACCGGCGAGCGCCTCGGGCGAGAATCCGCCAAACACCACCGAATGGACCGCGCCGATGCGCGCGCACGCCAGCATGGCGTAGGCCGCTTCGGGGATCATCGGCATGTAGAGCGTGACCCGGTCGCCCTTCTTGACGCCCAGGCTTTTGAGCACATTGGCGAAGCGGCAAACATGGTTGAACAGCTGGGCGTAGGTGATGGCGTGATGGCGCGCGGGGTGGTCGCCCTCCCACAGCAAGGCCGGCTTGTTCGCCCGCTCCGGCAGGTGCCGGTCGACACAGTTCCAGCAGGCGTTCAGAACCCCGTCCGCGAACCAGCGGATGTGCAAATCGTCAGCGGCGAACGAGACGTCGGAGATCTGGGTGGGTTTCTCGATCCAGCCGATGCGCTCAATCTCCTCGCGCCAGAACCCGTCCGGGTCGGCGATGGAGCGCTGATATTTGTCCTGATAGAGCGCAGGCGTGATGCGCGCGCGCGCAAAGCTGGCGGGGACAGGGATCAAGGCGTCAGTCATCACTCGCTCCGGATTGGTTTGCTTGCCCTAGCTTGGCCCGGCGCGCGGGGCCGGTGCAAGCACGCGTCTGAGCGCTTGCCGGCAGTTGCGCGCCCCGCCATAATCGCGCAACACGGGAGGGGCGCATGCATATAATCCTGGCCATTCTGGGCGCACTGGCGACGGTGGGCGTTATCATCTGGCGCGTGCGCGTGGCCATGGAGGCGGCGCGCGAGCTGTCGGACCTGGCCGGTGAAGCCGCCAATCTGCCCCGCAAGATGCGCTTCCGCGCCAAGGCCCGCCGGGGCGGGTTTCAAACCATTGACGATCCGCGCGAGGCCGCAGCCGTGCTGCTTTACGGGGCGGGGGCCTGCGCCAATCCGCTGTCGCCGGAGGACAAGGCCGCCCTGTCGGCCGATCTGGCCGGGCTGTTGGAGATCAGCGCCGGTGACGCCGACGAACTCACCGCCCGCGCCGCCTGGCATGTGAACCAGTTGAATGATCCCATGAACGCCGTGAGCGCGATGACCGACCTCATCGTGCAGCGCGCCGGGCTCGAAGCGCTGACCAGCCTGATCCCCGTGCTTGACCGGGCCATCGACCGGTCCGGCCCGGGCACGCATGAACAGACGCTCTATCGCGACAAGATCCTGCGCCGCGCGGGCCTGCGCTGAGCGCCCCTACTCGATCGCCAACCCGGTGTGGAAGGCGATGAACGCCCATTTGTCGGCGGTTTCCTCGATCAGCTTGGACACTGGCGTGCCCGCGCCATGCCCCGCGCTGGTTTCGATTCGGATGAGGGTGGGCGCATCGCCCGTGTCCGCCGCCTGCAGGGCGGCGGCGAACTTGAACGAGTGGCCCGGCACGACCCGGTCATCGGTGTCGGCAGTGGTGATCAGGGTGGCCGGATAGCCCTCGCCCTCCGGGATGGTGTGCAGCGGCGAGTAGCCGTAGAGCACGTCGAACATGGACGGGTCCTGGGGGCTGCCATAATCCGACACCCAGAACCGTCCGGCGGTGAACTGATTAAAGCGCAGCATGTCCATCACGCCCACGCCCGGCAGGGCGGCGGCGAACAGGTCTGGGCGCTGGTTGGACACCGCGCCGACCAGCAGCCCGCCATTGGAGCGGCCCTCGATGGCGAGATGGTCCGGGCTGGTCCAGCCCATGTCGATCAGATGCTCGGCGGCGTTGATGAAGTCGTCAAAGACGTTCTGCTTCTCGGCCAGGCGTCCGCCATCATGCCAGTCGCGGCCGTACTCCGAGCCGCCGCGGATATTGGCCAGTGCGAAGACGCCGCCCATCTCCATCCATTGCAGGCGGCGCACGTCGAAGCCCGGGCGCATGGGAATTTTGAAGCCCCCATAGCCGAACAACAGCGTCGGGCGGGCGCCGTCCGGCGTCACATCGCGGTGGTGCACAATGAACATCGGCACGCGCACATCGCCGGTGGATTCGAAGAACACCTGTGAGACGACATAGTCGTCGGGATCAAACGTCAGCTCCGGCGCGCGGAAGACGGTGCTCTCGCCGGTCTCCACGTCATAGCGATAGAGCGCGCCCGGCTGGTTGAAGCTGGAGAAGCTGTAGAAGGTTTCAGCGCTGTCCGGCTTGCCGCTGAAGCCGGACGCCACGCCCAGGCCCGGCAACTCCACCTCGCGCACCCGCGCGCCGTCGAGATCATGGACTGTAACGGCGCTGGCCACGTCGCGCATGGTCTGAACGATCAGATGTCCGCCCACATGGCTGGCGCTGGTAATGGGGAAATCGCCTTCAGCGACGACGTCACGGCGCGCCGCCGGATCGGACAAATCCACGGCGACGATGCGCTGGTTGGGGGCGTTGAGATCAGTGCGGAAGAAGAAGGTCTCGCCCGCATTGCCCACATAGCTGTGGTTATTGGCGAAACCTTCAAAAATCTCGACCGGCTCGCCTTCTTCGGCTTCAAGATCCAGCACCCACACGCCATTGCCGTCGGTGCCCTGGCTGGAATTGATCACCAGATAGCGCCCGTCATCACTGACCGACCCGCGCCAGCTGGTTTCAGGCGCTTCGGGATCGGCGATAATCAGCCGGTCTTCGCTCTGATCAGTTCCCAGAGCGTGGAAATATATGGCCTGGTTCATGTTCAGAGAGGTGAATTCCTCCCCCGCCGCCGGCTCGGGATAGCGCGAATAGAAAAAGCCCGACCCGTCGCTGGCCCAGCTCAGCGGCGAGAACTTCACCCAGCGCACTTGGTCTTCCAGCTGCGCGCCGCTGTCCACGTCGATGACGCGGATGGTGCGCCAGTCCGAGCCGCCTTCCTGGATGAGATAGGCCACGCGTGAGCCGTCGGGCGACGCCACCGAACCGGCCAGCGCCGTGGTGCCGTCCTCCGACCAGGCATTGGGATCGATCAGCGCCTGCGCCTCACCATCAAGGCCATCCTGGACCATCAGCACGGACTGGTTCTGCAGCCCGTCATTGCGGGTGAAGAAATACCGGCCGCCGCGCTCTGTCGGCAGGCCGTAGCGCTCATAGTTCCACAGCTCGGACAAGCGCTCGGCAATACGCGCCCGGCCTGGGAGCGCCTCGAGATAGGCGTTGGTGACGTCCTGCTGGGCGCTCACCCAGCCGGCGACGTCATCGGAGACGCGCACATCGGCTTCCAGCCAGCGATAGGGATCGGCGATCACCACCTCGCCCAGCGACGCAGACTGGTATGTGTCGCGCTGATCGGTGGTGCGGGTTTCCGGATAGACCGGCGCTGAAGGGCCTTGCGCCGCTTCGGGCGCCGGGTCGCTGGCGGGGGCCTGGGGCTCGGGCGCGGGGTCCGGGCTGCAGGCGGCGAGCGCCAGCAAGGAAGCAAAGGTCACGAGAGCGGCGCGCATCGAACGTCTCCATCAGGCGGATTCATGAACAGGCGCGCAGACTAGGGCGCCGGTCCGGACCTGAAAAGCGGGGCGGCTGGCGCGGCGCAGCGTGCCCAAGAAAAAGCCCCGGCGCCGCATGGGCCGCCGGGGCTTGTTCGTCTGCTCGAGACAGTGCGAGACTTATGTGCCCTCGTACTTCACCGAGCAGCCATAGGGCTGGGTTTCCGGTGTGGAGACCGGCTCGCCGGCGGCCAGCTCGTCCAGCGCCTGGCTGACATAATTGCGCGCGCCGTTCAGCGAGGCGGGGTTGGCGCTGGGCTGGTCGTCGATGGCGCCGGCGTACTGGATGACGCCGTCGGCGTCGATGACGAACATGTGCGGCGTGGTGCGCGCCTCATAGGCGCGGCCGATATCGCCGCTTTCATCCAGAATGACATAGGTCGGGCTGGCGCCGCGCTCTTCATTGAGCTCCAGCGCGCGCTCCGGGCTGACATGGCCTTGCGTGCCGGGGAAGGAGGAGATGATCTGCAGCCAGACATGTCCTTCATCCGCCGCGCGGGTCTGGAGGTCGGCCATGGTGGTCCCGTGATTATAGTGCTTCACCACGAACGGGCAGTCATGATTGGTCCATTCCAGGATCACGGTCTGACCGGCGAAATCGGACAGCGAGACAGTCTCGCCCGCAGCGGTGGCGCCGGTGAAGGCCGGGGCCGGATTGGCCGGGAACGGCTCGGCTTTGGCCAGCCCCGTGAACGCGGCGATGGCGAGCGCCGAAGCGGTCAGCAGCGTGGCGCCGAGCATCATGTGGCGGCGGCTGACGCCGGCGGTTCTGGCGGCGGCTTTGATCATGCGGGTCTCCTGTCGAGGGCTTCGGTTGATCTCAGGGGCTCACGGCGCGGTCAACGGCGCGGGTGACGATGGTCCCGGTCAAAAGCGGCGGCAGTATGTCGGGCGCGCCGCCGCTCGCCGGGTACATCAGATAGAGCGGCACGCCCGCGGCGCCATGCTGCGCCAGCGTATCGGCGATGCGCCGGTCACGATTGGTGAAATCAGCGCGGAACAGCGCCACGTCATGGGTTGCGAAATGCTCGGTGACGCTCCGGTCCGACAGAGCCCCGGCCTTGTTGACCTGACAGGTGACGCACCAGGCGGCGGTGAAGTCGACAAAGACCGCGCGGCCCTCGCTGCGCGCCGCGTCCACGGCCTCGGGCGACCAGTCGGCCCAGCGGGCGTCGGCGCTGGAGGGCGCTTGAGACACCGTCGGCTGGGTCGCGGCGGTGTAGAGCAGGCCTGCGGTCAGCACGGCAGCGGCCGCCGCCGTGACCCGCGACAGCGTTCCGTGCAAGGAGAACGCCCAGGCGGTGAAGCCCGCGGCGAGCAGCATGATCAGCCCCCACAGGACGCCATTGGGCCCGGTTTGGGCGGCCAGCACCCAGACCAGCCAGATCGCCGCGCCAAACATGGGAAAGGCCAATACCTGGCGCAGCCGGACCATCCACGCGCCAGGCTTGGGCAGGAAGGCCAGCAAATGGGGATAGAAGGCCACGATCACAAACGGCAGGGCGAGACCAATCCCGAGGAAGGCGAACACCGCCAGCGCCACGTGGGGCGGCTGACCCAGCGCATAGGCGAGCGCTCCGGCCATGAAGGGAGCGATGCAGGGCGCGGCGACAAACACGGCCAGCACGCCGGTGAAAAAGGCCCCGCGGCGCCCGGAATCCCGCACGCCCGAGCCGACGGACTGAAGCGAGGTCCCGATCTCGAACACGCCCAGGAAATTGAGTCCGATCAGGAACATCAACAGCGCCAGACCCGCCACCACGCCGGACGACTGGAGCTGCATGCCCCATGCGGCATCTCCGCCCGCCGCGCGAACGGCCAGGAAGACCGCGCCCAGGGCCAGGAAGGTGAGGATCACGCCGGCGCCGAAGATCAGGCCCAGAAGACGTCCTTCGCCCCGTTCGATCCCACGCTTCTCCACCAGGGTCAGCGCCTTCATGGACAGGATCGGAAAAACGCACGGCATGAGATTTAGGATCAGCCCGCCGATCAGCGCGAACAGGGCTGCTTGCAAAAAGCCGATGCCGGATGAGGCCGGGGCGGCGCCCGCAGGGTCGGCGTCCGGTGCTGCGTCATTGATGGCGTCCGGCGTCCCGGAAACCGGCGCAGAGGGAGCCGGTGCGGCGGCGAGGTCCGAAACCTGAGCGCCCGGCGCGGCTTCAATTGTATAGGCCATGCGGACCGGTTCGCCGCCGTCCAGGCGATCAAACGTGATGACGCCGCCATAGGCTTCATCGACCGACTGCCGGGTCAGACGGCCCGGGCGCATGTCGATGCGCGCCTCGCCCGTTTCCAGCGCCACGCGCTGGGGTGCGGCGTGGTCGATGACGGACGGGTTGAAGGGGAAGAAGGCCAGGTTGCTGACGGCGTCCGCGCCGCCATCCAGCGGCGCGCCGGCAAGCGTCAGGATCAGGGAGTCCGGTCCGCGCATGAGCCCGGCTTCGATCGCGCCGGCCGGTTCCGGGGCGGCGTCGAAGGCGGCGGCGATCAGGTTCGCGCCGGCGCGATCCGGGCGGCTGGCGCCGACATCAATGATCAAGGTCAGCTGCGCGTCCTCGGGCACGCAGATATCCTCGCACACCAGCCAGCTGGCATAGGCGGGTATCTCGATCCGGCCGGGCGCCGCGTCAGCCGGGACGGTGACCGGCACGGGCAGGGTGACGGCGTTGGAGTAGCCGTAATTGGTCAGCGGCCCGAGCGGATAGGCTTTTGGCGCCGGCCAGACGATGTCCCCTGCGGTCCAGCCCTCTGGCAGGGTCAGGTCAATCTCGGTCGGCAGGCCGGAATCGCCGGGATTGCGCCAGTAGGTGTGCCAGCCCGGGGCAATGTCCTGATGCAGGGCGATATGGAAGGTCTCTCCCGGCGCCACCGAGACGCGGTCGGCGGTCAGGCGCGGATGCACCCACGGCCCGTCCGGGCTGAACTCCTGTGCCGACGCGGCGGCTGAGACCAGAAGCGCGGCGAGGGCGGCGAGCAAGCGGATCAAATCAGGCATCCTTCGGAACCGGGGCCGGGCGGGGCCGTCTGCAGACCCATGCATATACGCCCTGAGCCCGCGGGCTGAAACCGGGCTGACACGCTTGTGAACGCGCAGTGATCGTGCGGTGCTGACGCCCAAGAAAAACGGCCGGGGGTTATCACCGCCCGGCCGCTTTTGTGGTCACATATGTCTGGCGTCCGCGCCTACAGCTCTGGCGAGGGCGGCGGCGTGGCGGGCGGGAGCTGGAAGTTGGCCTGGGTCTGACCCTGGCGCCGGCCGGCGCGCTGAAGCAGCAGCTCCCACTGGGACATCGAGATCATGTGGGCGTAGATCGCGCCCAGCGCCGTCGAATCGCGCAGCTTGGCCAGATTGTCGTGGGACAGCGCTTTGACCTTCTCGCCGGACACGCCCCAATAGCTGGCGACGACCTGCGGCTCCCCCACAGGGTTGCCTTAAATTGGTCTGTTGCTGGTCGAACAGGTCCAGATCGCGCAGTTCCTTCACGAACTCGACGGTCTGGGCGACGTCGCTTTCGAAGCGGCGCACATAGTCGATGGCGCGCTCCAGGAACGGCGTCGGCGTGCCGTCCTCGTTGAAGAATGGCTCTTCAGGCGTGTCGGAGAACAGGTGCGATCCGGCGTCCACACACACGGTGAAGCGGTCGCTGTCGTCGCCATGGCTGGCGGCGACAAACGGATAACGCCGCACGAAGGCCGGCAGATAGCAATTTTCTTCGTACAGGCCGTTCTGCGGATTGACGAACAGATTGGCGCCCTGCTGCAGGCCCATTGCGGCTACCGGTGTGCGGTTCTCGCCCAGGAAAAGGATGGGAAAACGCGATGCGGCCAGTCCGAACTCGCCCACGGTGAGCGGCACGAAATGGGTGTCGGCCAGGAAATCAAACGGCCGGCCGGTATAGGTGATGCCTTTGCCCTTGTGGGCTTGGGCGCTGAGCGGTTCGGGCTTTTTGTAGAGCGGCAGCTGGCCCTGAATGGTCGGTTCGTTGGCGGTGGCGTCGGCCATGTCGGTTCCCCCTGGATGGACGGTTGCGGTTCGTTAGCGCACGCAGCGGCGCGAGGCAACAAAGCCTGGCGCCGCCGTGTCAGGCGCCTACCTGCAAGTCCGGGGCCTTATGCGCCGCAAAACGGGCGCGCACGCCGACATACAGCGCGCGGCCGATGATCGGCGCTTCGTCCTTGAAGAATGAGGTGTGGCGCCGGCCCGCCTCGTCCAGAAGATTGCGGCCCCTGAGATAGATAGTTGCGTTCAGGTTTTCGAACGGCAGGTCATAGCTGGCGTCGAGCGACACCAGATCATAGCCCGGCGTTGCGCTCTCGGCTTCAGACACGCGGTTCTGGGCGTTGACCCTCAGACTTTGGTCGGGGCTGGCCTAGAACCCGGCCCGGATGGCCAGGCGGACATTGCGTCCGGGCAGCGGGACCAGATCCTTCAGGAAGGAGGTGTGCGCGCGCGCCTCTTCGTCGGCGATGTTGCGCACGCCCGCGATCAGAGCCACATCGCGCGCTTCGGCGAACGGGCGCCATTCCACAGACGCGTTCAGCAAGGTGTAGCCGTCTGTCGGCAGCTCGAAAGCCGCAACATCATCCTGCTCATCCACCAGGCGCGCCTCGCCCCGGGCCGAGAGGGACCCGAAGTCGGCCTCGATCCCGATCAGGCTGGACAGGGGCGGGATGCGCGGCAGGTCGCCGCCGTCAGTATCGCCTTGAACATAGTCGACTGCGGCGTCCATGGACCAGGCCGCGCCGAACGCGTCGCCAAGCTCCAGACGGCCGGAGACTTCGAACCCGGTCAGGGACGCATCGGTCTGGCGGTACTCGAACACGTCCAGCTCGTCTTCTTCGGCCCCCGTCCCGAACAGCCCGATGAAGCCGTCATAGTCGGAGTGGAACACATTGGCTTGAGCCGACCAGCGCTCGCCGCTCCAGCGCGCCGTGCCTTCAAGCGACCAGGCGGTTTCAACGCCCAGGTCCAGGTCGCCGACCTCGAAGGTTTCGGTGGCCAGGTGCGGGCCGTTGGAGAACAGCTCGGTGTCGGTGGGCGCGCGTTCGGTTCGTGACAGCGTGACGGCCAGGAAGGCCTGATCCGCCGGCCGGAAGAAGAGCGAGCCTGAGGCGGAGACCGTATCGAAGCTGCGCTCCGTGTTCTGTCCGGTGAGGTCGCGCCTCTCAAGACGCGCGCCCGCTTCCGCGCCCCAGCTCTGGAAATCCCAGCGCTCCACCGCGAACAGGCCGAAGTCCGCGGTGTTGACCGACGGCACGAAAGCTTCCTCGCCGAGCGCGGCGAAGTCCTGATTGAGGAATTGCAGCCCCCAGGCGCCTTGGCGCGCGCCTTCATGGGCGTGAGCAAGCTCGATGCGGCCTTCGACCCCGTCGCGGGTGAACGTCACGCCGACCTCGCCATCGCCTTCGATTTCGGAGTGCTCGTATTCGCCGTAGGCGAAGGACCAGCGAACCCGGTTGAAAAAGCCGTCAAGATTCAGCTCGCCACGCAGATCGATGCGGGTCTGATTCATGACCAGAAGAGCGCCGCCCTCTTCGTCCCCATGTTCGTCATCATGGTCCTCGTCATGATCATGGCCGTCGTCGTGATCGTCCTCGCCGTGCTCATGGGCGTGGCTGTGACCGGGCAGGCCGTACTCGCCGTCGGTCGATTTCACCGCGACGCCGACAAAGCCCCAGTCCTCTACGAGCGAGATCGCGCCGGAGACCGTCTCGAACGTGTAGAAGGAATTCGAGACAGTCCCGAAATCCTCTTCGTCTTCTTCCTCCTCGTGATCATGATCCTCGTCGTGATCGTGCTCGTCTTCTTCTGCAGCGCGGAAGGCGGCGGATTCGGCGAAGCCGGGAATGTCGAAATTCTGCGCTTCCCGGCGCAGGGCCTCCAGCTGGAAGACGAAAGGTCCCGCGCCGACCGCGACGCGCCCGGCGGCTTGGGTCCCCTCATCCACGCTCGTCGCGCCCAGATAGGCGAAGCCGTCAAAGAGGCCGTCCACACGCTCGGTCGGAACGCGGCCGTCCAGGATATTGACCACGCCGCCGATAGCATTGCCGCCATAGGCGATGGCCGCAGGCCCGCGCAGGACTTCAACGCCGCGCGCGCCGAGCACTTCGCCGACCACGGCATGGTCCGGGCTGGACGCAGAAGCGTCCATGGCGGTGAGCCCGTTGATGAGAACCGCGACGCGATCCTCGCCCAGGCCGCGGATGACGGGACGGCCCGAGGCCGGGCCGAAATAGCTCGAATTCACACCGGGCAGAGCGTCCAGCGTATCGGCGATGTTGCCGCCGAACAGCTCCAACAGCCGCTCCTCTGTGAGCACGGTCACCGCGCCGACGACCTCATCGGACTGAAGGCGCAGGGGCGTCGAGGTCACGGTGATCACATCCGGCTGCTCAGCAACGCCCGTGTCCGCCGTCGTCTTGGCGAAAGACGGGGCCGCGTCGCCGCGCTGCTGCGCCTGTGCGGCGGGCGCGCCGGCGGCGGCCAGCAGCGGCGCGGCGAGGGCCGTGGAGACAAGGAGGCGGGCGAGGATGGGGAGGGACATGGGGACGGCTCCGGATTGTTATATTATTACGAGCCGGTGTGATACTGTAACGCCTCTTCTGTGGCAAGCCGGTCATCCGCCTGCGGAATCACGCCTGCGTGAGGTCTCGCCCGGCGCGCCGGACCCGTTTAGGATGCCCTTCATGACCGAGGAGATGAGTCGCGCATTGTCCGCCGCCGAGCGGATCTGCCGGAGCCGGGGCCTGGCCCTGACGCCCGTGCGCAAGCGGGTGCTGGAGCTGTTGCTGGAAGCCAATGCGCCGGTGAAGGCGTATGATCTGCTGGCGGCGCTCAAACCCGGCGCTGCGGCCCAGCCGCCGACGATCTACCGGGCGCTGGACTTTTTGACCCGGGCGGGCCTGGCCCACCGCGTCGAGGCGCTCAATGCTTATACCGCCTGCGTGCATGCAGGCGGGCGCGGCACGGCGGAGCTTTATGTGTGTGAGACCTGCGGTCTTGTGGAGGAGCGTCACCGCAAGGACGCCGCGCCCGCAGGACCGGGCGGGTTTCAGGTCAGCCGGTCGGTGATCGAGCACTATGGCCATTGCGCCGCGTGCGCCGCCGCCAGCCAGAACGCCTGAGCGGGAGGCGCGCATGATCCCTTTGTGGCGCGGCAATGCCAATGCCTGGGAATGTGACGAGCTCGGCCATCTCAATGTGCGCTTCTATCTCGCCAAGGCGTGGGAGGCCGTCGAGGCGCTGTCCGAGGCGCTCAACATGCGCGCGGCGTTTCAGCCCGGCGCCACGGCGACGCTGATCGCGCGCGAGATCGATATCCGTTTTCTGGCCGAGGCGCGGCCCGGCGCCCCGCTGGCGATCCACGGCGTCATCACCGGCTCTGACGAGGCGAGCCTGACGGCGGTGCTGGTCATCGAACACGCCGCGCTGGGGCGCACGGCGGCGACCATGCGGCTGCGCCTCGATCACGCCGATCCGGTCAGTGCGCGTCCCTTCGCGTGGAGCGGGCGCACACGCGCCCATATCGACACCCTGATCGGCGAAGCGCCGGCCGAGAGCATTCCGCGGTCTCTGTCCACAGCCGCGCCGGCCTCTGACGCATCAGTGGCGCGCGCCGACGCGCTGGGCCTGCAGGAGATCGGACGCGGCCGCATCAACGCCCAGGAAGCCGACCGCTTCGGCCGGATGCGGCCGGAATTCGCGCTGGGCAAGGCGTCCAGCAGCGTGGTCCATTTCACCGGCGGTTTTCCCGAGCAATACGAGGCGTACCGCACCGGCGCAGCGCTGGATGTGGCCAGCGTGCTGCTGGAAGCGCGGGTGATCATGCGCCGCTGGCCAGTGGCGGGCGAGGGCTATGTCATGCGCTCGGGCCTCGCGGGCGCCAGCCGCAATGTGCGCCATCTGGTGCACTGGGCCTGCGACCCGGTCAGCGGCGGACCGCTGTGGTCCATGGAGGGCGTGGGCGCCCTGCTGGATCTGGAGACGCGCCGCCTCAGACCCGTCGAGCCGGACGCGCTGGCCGCCCTGCAGGCGTCGGCGGTTGACGGGCTGGCGGTTTAGGCGGCGGCGCGGCCGGCCATGGGCGCGCGGGCGTACAGGCCGCGATGACCTTCGACGGGGCGCAGGGCGTCGGACAGGCCGATAACCGTCTCCGCCGCGCCCAGGATGAGATAGCCGTCATCCGCCAGCTGCGCCGCGAGCCGGTCGAGGATTTTCGATTTGGTCTCGATATCGAAATAGATCAGCACATTACGGCAGAAGATCACGTCCATCGGCCCCAGGCGGGAGAAGTCCTCCAGCAGGTTGGACTGCTCGAACCGGACTTTCTGGCGCAGGTGCGCCTTGACCCGCCAGGCTTCGCCGGCCGGGTCGAAATGCTTGACCAGGCGCTGGATGGCCAGGCCGCGCTGGACCTCAAACTGGCTGTAGAGCCCGGCCCTGGCCTTCTCCAGCACAGCGCCGCTCATATCGGTGGCCAGGATGTCGGCGTTGGGCCCGCCCGCCTCGTCCAGCAGCATGGCCAGCGAATAGGGTTCCTGGCCCGAGGACGCCGCTGCGCACCAGATTTTCAACGGCCGTCCGGCGCGCGCCGTCTTCAGCGTGGGCGCGATCACCTGCTCGAACAGGTCGAACGGGGTCTTGTCGCGGAAGAAGAAGGTCTCGTGAGTGGCCAGCGCCTCGCACACATCGGTGTGGATCGCCTTGTCGCCGCGCATCATGGCGTCCACCAGCGGCTCGATGGCGGAGAACCCGGATCGGCGCGCCAGCGGCCCGAGCCGGCTTTCCACCAGATAGGCCTTGTCCGGTCCCAGTACGAGGCCGGTGCGCGCGCGCACCTCGCGGCACAGATAGTCGTATTTGGCCGGGGCGAGCTGGGTCATGACCATCCTCTCAGTCGGCGGGCGATTTCCGGCCCGATTTCGCTCAATGGCAGAACCATGTCAGCCAGGCCGGCCTCGACCACCGCGCCGGGCATGCCCCAGACCACGCTGCTGGCCCGGTCCTGCGCGATGACATGGGCGCCGGCCTCATACAGGCGGCGCGCGCCTTCGCGCCCGTCCGTCCCCATGCCGGTCAGCACCACGGCCAGCACGTTCCGGATGTTGGCCTCGGCGAGACTCACAAACAGCGGGTCGACCGCCGGACGGCAAAAATTCACCTTGGGGCCCTGGTCGAGTGCTGCGTGCAGTCCGCCGGGCCCCGGCGTCACCCGCATATGGAAATCGCCCGGCGCCAGATAGATGCGGCCGGGCCGCAGCGCCTCGCCATCCACAGCTTCAGCCGCCGGCAGGCCCACTTGGGACAGATGCTCGGCCAGCATGGCGGTGAACAGGCGCGGCATGTGCTGGGTGATCAGGATGGGCGCGCCCGCATCGGCAGGCAGGGCGGCGACCACTTCGCGCAAGGCCTGGGGTCCGCCAGTGGAGGCGCCGATGGCGATGAGGGATGGGCGAGAGACCGCCGGGCGTTGATCGGGACGCAGGGGCGCGGTGACGCGCCGCGGCGGCGCCGGGCGCGGGCACAGCGCGGTCAGCTTCTCCAGAAGGTCGATGCGGTAGGCGTCCGCGCCGCCCAGCTGTCCGGCCCCGGGCTTGGCCGCGAAATCCGCCGCGCCCAGAGACAGCGCTTTCATCGTCACCTCCGCACCCTGTCGCGTCAGGGTAGAGGCCATCACCACGCGCGCCTTCGGGGCGGCCTTGAGAATCAGGGGCAGGGCGGTCAACCCGTCCATGCGCGGCATTTCCACGTCCAGCACGACCAGATCGGGCTGCAGCTCGGCGGCCCGGCGCAGGCCCTGCTCGCCATCAGGGCAGGTCCCGGCCAGCTCCAGCCGGCCGTCGGCCTCGATCCAGCGCGCCACCAGACCGCGCACCACGGCGCTGTCATCCACCACCAGCACGCGCGGGCGGGACCCTGCGGGCGGCGCGGATGGCGTATCGGGCCGGGCGGCGGTCACGGCGCGTATGGCTCCCGGAGGATCATCGCCCGCTCAGACCAGGCCGGCTTCAGCGAATTTGGATTCGATGATCTCGCCGTCGAACGGCTTCATCACGTATTCGTCCGCGCCTGCGCGCAGGGCTTGGGTGATATGGGCCATGTCGTTTTCGGTGGTGCAGAACACCACGACGGGCTTCTTGCCGCCGGTCTCCTGACGCAGCCGGACCAGGAAATCGAGCCCGTTCATCACCGGCATGTTCCAGTCGAGCAGGATCGCTTCGGGCATCGCCTTGCGGCAGGCGGCGAGCGCCTCCTGTCCGTCGCAGGCCTCTTCGCACACGAAGCCCATATCCTCGACGATCTTGCGCGCCACCTTCCGGATCACCCGGCTGTCATCGACCACCAGACAGGTTTTCATCACGCGCCCTCCTTCAGGCCGCCAGTGCGCCGCGCCGCCCGATCAGGGCGCGCACGTCGAGAATGGGAAGAAGCTGGTCTTCCAGCCGGTGAACGCCCCCTATGAGGGTGCGCCATTGGGGATCGAGATGGCCGGGCGCCGCATCCGCCGCCGCCGGATCGAGGCGCAGCACCTCGCCCACCGCATCGACCAGCACCCCATACAGGTCTGCGCCCTCGTCCAGACCCAGCGCCATCGCCGGTTCGTCGGCGCGGCGCGCGGCGAGCCCGAGGCGCGTCCGGGCGTCGATCATGGTGACGATGCGGCCGCGCAGATTGAGCAGGCCGGCGACGCCGTCCGGCGCGCGCGGCACAGGGGTGATGGCCTGGGGGCTGAACACTTCGCGGATCTCGCTGACCGCCACGCCGAAGCCTTGGCCGCCGATGCGGACGGTGACGTATTCGATCAGCTTTTGCGTGGCCATTGAGCTGTCCTTCACGCCGCGCGCGCGGCCTGGTCGAGCGCTGCGATCAGACCGCCCCGGT
This sequence comes from Hyphomonadaceae bacterium ML37, assembly GCA_027627685.1. Classification (NCBI taxonomy): domain Bacteria; kingdom Pseudomonadati; phylum Pseudomonadota; class Alphaproteobacteria; order Hyphomonadales; family Hyphomonadaceae; species Hyphomonadaceae bacterium ML37. Next base: position 2,827,991 of record CP091241.1, on the reverse strand, counting down.
CGCCGGGGCGCATGATCGCCACAAAACCTTCAAGAATGCCTGAATGCCCGTCGCCGACGCCCAGCCTTGGCACCTCTGCAAACAGGCCCTCCTCGCTCAGACGCGCCAGCGCCCCGGGGTCACCCACCAGCACGTCGTAGCGCGCGCCCATCCGGGCCGCGTCGCGCGCCTCGTGCAGCCCGCTGGCCACCGTCAGCTCATAGCCCGCCGCCGCCAGCAAGGGCGCCAGCATGCGCCGGGAGAAGGCGTCAGCTTCCACCAGCAGCACGGCCGGGCGGGACGTGCGCGCCGCGGCGCTGCGCTGGGGCGCGCCATCCCAGGCGCGCTCCATGTACCAGGCGATGTCGAGCATCTCGGTCGCCTTGCCTTGCACAATCGCCGAGCCGATCACGCCGGGCCGGTCAGAGCCGAGCTCAAGGTCCAGCGCCTCTTCGACCACGTCGAGAATGGCGTCCACCGCCACACCCGCCGAGCGTCCGTCTTCAGCGAACACCAGCACGGGCTGGCGGCCTTCGGCGCGGAAGGCGGCGGGGCCTGCGGCGTGGGCCAGCGGCAGAATCCGGCCGCGATACTGCACCACATGGCGCCCGTCCACGATCTCGATGGCGCTGGCGTCGATCTCTTCCAGGCGGGTGATCAGGCTGACCGGCACGGCCTTGGGCTCCGGACCGCCGGCCCGCACCAGCAGCAGACGCTGGCGCAGGGCCGCATGGGCCATGTCATCATTGGCGGCATCCGCCCCCACCTCCCCGCCCTCGCCTTCAAGCGCGCATTCCTGCGCCAGCCCGTTGGGATCCAGGATCATGATCACCGAGCCGTCGCCGAGTATCGTGGCGCCAGCGAACACGCCGGTCTGGCGCAAGGGCGCGGAGAGCGGTTTGACGACGATTTCCACCGTGTCGATGACATCGTCCACGATCAGGCCTATGCGCCGGCCCGGTGCTTCGAGCACCACGACATAGCCTTCGGGGGTTTCTGTCGCCGCCGCGTCCGCGTCCAGCACGCTGGCCAGCGCCGCCACCGGCAGGAGCCGGTCGCGCAGGCGGATGAGATGGGCGCCGTTGATGGTCTCGACCTTCACCGGCGCGTCCGGGCCGACGCGCACCAGCTCGCGCACGGACAATTGCGGCGCGGCGAAGCGGGCGCCGCCCGCCTCCACGATCAGCGCGGAGATGATGGCCAGCGTCAGCGGAATCTTGATGGTGAACGCCGTGCCCGCGCCCGGCGTGGAGGACAGATCAACGGCGCCGCCGATCTGTTCGATATTGGTGCGCACCACGTCCATGCCCACGCCGCGTCCGGACAGGCTGGTCACGGCGGCGGCGGTGGAGAAGCCCGGCGCGAAGATGAAGCGCTGGATCTGCGCCTCGGTCATGCCCGCCAGTTCTTCCGGGGTGGCCAGGCCCTTTTCAAGGACCTTGGCCCGGATGCGCTGCGGGTCCAGCCCGGCGCCGTCATCGGTCAGTTTCAGGATGATCGCGCCGCCTTCGTGATAGGCCGACAGGCGGATCGTGCCGGTCTCGCTCTTGCCGGCGGCGGCGCGCACGTCGGGGCGCTCGATCCCGTGATCGCAGGCATTGCGGATCATGTGGGTGAGCGGATCCTTGATCAGCTCCAGCACCTGACGGTCAAGCTCGGTGTCCTCGCCCTCCTGGATGAGGCGGATTTTCTTGCCCAGGTCCTGACAGGCGTCGCGCACGATGCGCGGCAGCTTGCGCCAGGCATCGCCCACCAGCTGCATGCGGGTCTTCATAACCCCGTCCTGCAGCTCTGCGGTCACCGAGGTGAGGCGCTGGAGCGGACCCTTCAGGGCGCTGTCATCGGCGGCGTTCACCAGTTGCTGCATCTGGTTTCGCGCCAGCACCAGTTCGGACACCGTGGTCATCAGGCCTTCAAGCACATCCACGCTGACGCGGATCGTCGCCACGCTGCGTGCGCTGGCCGCGGCTACCGCCGGGGCGGCGCCGGCTGACAGCGTATTGGCGGGCCGGGCGGCCCTCCAGGCCTCGTCTCCGGCGTCCTCAGCGGCATCGTCGAAACTCGCCTCGGCGCCCGCGTCCGCCTCATGTGTGTCATCCACATCCTGAGGACCCGGCGTGGCCAGGAAGGCGGCTTCCAGATCGGCCAGTGACACCTCGCCCGGACGCAGCGCCCGGCCCAGATCAGCGTCAAAGCCCCACTCGCCTTCCGCCTCAGCCTCAAGACCGGCTTCCACCGGCGCGGGTTCGGGCTCCGGTTCGGGTTCACGCCGCGCCATCGCCTCTGCCCCGCCGCGCCCTTCGGCCAGCGCTTCAAGGCGGGTGATCAGGTCCTGGTCGTCGCCTTCCGGCTCGGCGCCGGAGGCTTCGATCCCGGCGAGGATCATCTTGATGCGGTCCAGCGCCTCGAGCACCAGCGTCACCGCCGTGCTGTCAGGCGCCCGGCTGCCGTCACGAAACCGGCCCAGCAGAGTCTCGCCGGCGTGGGCGACCGCTTCCAGACGGGTCAGGGCGAGAAAGCCGCACGTGCCCTTGATGGTGTGCAGAAGGCGGAAAATATTGTCCAGAATGGCCCGGTCGCCCGGGTTCGCCTCGAACTTCACCAGCTCAGCGTCGATGACGTCGAGACTCTCTGCGGTTTCTGCGAGAAATTCGCCGATCAGATCGTCCATGACATCGCCCGGGGCCGGAGTGCGTTCAGCATCCTCGACGGTGTCATGAACCGGGTTAATGCAACGTTGGCAATTTGCGCAGGGACCGCCAGGTTCGGGCGGCTACTCCGCCGCCTGCACGCGCTGCCCGGGACCGGTCAGGGCGGAGAACTCGATGCGCTCCTCGCTGACGCTCGCCTCCGCGCGGCCGCCGCTTTCGCGCGCCAGCAGGCCGGCATAATAGGGCTGGACCGAACGGCCGTCGAAACCGTCCTCGGGCCGCTCCCCACGCAGCGCCACAACATAGGATGGATCAAGACGCAGGCGCGGTCCGGCCGAGACCACGCGCAGGCGCGCGCCGCCTCCAGCCGAGGCGTGGGCCTCCACGGTGACAGTCCCGCCGCGGGGCAGGGCGTCCACCGCCAGCCAGATCAGATTGAGCAGGATGCGCGCGGCGGTCTTGTCGATCACGCCGTCTGTGGATTTCCACGCCAGTTCCGCCCGCGCCTCGCTGAACATCGGCGTGCTGAGAGTCTGCAGCTGGGTCAGGCTCATTTCGCCGCCGCGGGTTCCGCCGGCGCCGAAGCAAACCCGGGCATATTCGATCTTGGCGGCCAGCTGGCGCACGCCCGAGCGCAGCAGCGCCAGCGCGTCCTCGCGCATGTCGGCGGCATTGGGATCGTCCAGGACGCCGATCGCCGAGTTCATGCCCTGCACAGGGTTTGCGAAATCGTGACACACCCGCGAGGCCAGCAGCGCCGCGAGCTCGGAAGCGGAGGGGATGATGTGCGTGCTCATGATGCGAGCCTTAGCCGATTCGCGCGTCCTCAGAGGTTAACGCGCTGCGCGATCATTCAAGGCTCGCGGTCGATATCATCATGACCGTGACGGGCCGAATAGAAGACCAGCGTCATCAGCCCGCCGCCCACCGCCAGAGACACTACCACGCCGATGGCCATGGCCAGCCACCCGTGCCAGGTGATCTGCAAATCCCCGCCGCCCAGCCCCCAGATCGCGAAGGCGATCGAAGCGACGAGTAGAATGCCCAACGTCCCGGCGAGTAGCAGTGTCTTGGTCATGGCTTCAGCTGTTTTCTCACATGGCCCGTCGGGGCGTTGTCTTATCGTTAACGTCCGGTAACGCTAATTGATCTTGGCAATACGAGCCGTCTGGGTCACCATCATATGCGTGCCGGCTGACCGCAAAAGCAGACTGATCCAGATTGGTCTGGTATTTGCTAGCTGGTACGCAGCGCTCCGGCGCCGGCCTCTAGATGCTCATCTCGGAGGGGAGATGGGACCTCAGACCATAGGAAGCAACAGGGATACCTGAGTCCATGTCAGGATTCGACGTCCGTCTCGATGACGCCCGCCGTTCCCGTACACTGGTGTTTTTCGCCACGCTGGCCCTGGGCCTGATCATCGTGGTGGGCGCCCTGCTGTTGCGGTTTACCAGCCCCGGCGCACCGTCCAGCCAGGCTGCGCCCATTCCCGCCAGCGCCAGCGCGATCGAAGCCCTGTCCGAAACGGCGGGCCAGGCGATTGAGGGTGCGGCCAGCGCGGCGGCTTCGCCCTTGCTGGATTCAGCGCGCGCGGTCATTGAGGCCGAGCACGCCCTGTTCACCGCCGCGCCGCTCCGCGCCGCCGTGGAAAGCGTGGACGTCACTGTACGCTCGGGTCAGACGCTCGCCAGCGTGCTGACCAATGCCGGCGCTGAACGCGTCGAAGCGGCGCGCGCTATCGCGGCGCTCGATCCGGTGTTTTCGGTGCGCCGGCTGCGCGCCGGTCAGGATCTGACCATCTTCTTCGAAACGCCTGCGGGCATGGACGATAGCGAACGGCGTCTGGCCGGTCTGTCTTTCCGTCCCGATGTGGAACGCACGCTGACCGTCGCGCGTTCCGGCGACCGCTTCCGCGCCCGCGAAGCCGCCCTGTCATTGCAGCGTGAGTTCGTGCGCGTGCGCGGCGAGGTCAATTCCAGCCTGTATATGGCGGCCATCGAGCAGGGCGCCACTGACCGGATCGTGGTGCAGCTGGCCGGCATTCTGGGCTATGCGGTGGATTTTCGCACCATTCAGCCCGGCGACGCCTTCGACATGGTCTATGAGCGCGAGGTCAACCGCGACGGCGAGACGGTGCGCACGGGCGAGATCGTCTATGTCAATTTCGCCGGTCGCGGATCGCCCATCGAGTATTTCCGCTACACCGCCCCGGACGGAGAGACCGGGTTTTACACCGGCGACGGTGAAGCCGCCCAGCGCCTGCTGATGCGCATGCCGGTGAACGGAGCGCGCATCTCCTCCTCGTTCGGCATGCGCTTTCACCCGATCCACCGGGTCAACCGGCCGCACAATGGCACCGACTTCGCCGCCCCGCGCGGAACGCCGATCATGGCCGCAGGCGCGGGCGTGGTCACGCGCGCCAACTGGCATGGCGGCTATGGCAATTATGTCAGCATCCGTCACGCCAATGGCTATGAGACGTCCTATGCCCACCTTCAGGGCTTCGCCCGCGGCATACGCGCCGGCGCGCGCGTCTCCCAGGCGCAAGTGGTCGGCTATGTGGGCTGCACCGGCTCGTGCACCGGCCCGCACCTGCACTATGAGGTGCACAATAACGGGCGCCCGCTCAATCCGATGCGCCTGGACCTGCCCACAGGCCGCCGACTGACGTCGGGCGAGCTGCCCGACTTCACCGCGGAACGCGACCGCCTGATGACGCTGCGCGACAGCGTGGTCTTCGCCAATGGCGCGCCGCCGGCGAATGGTGAAGGCGCGCCGGTCATGCTCGCAGCCCGCGACGCCTCGACGGCCGCCAGCGGCAGCCGCTAAGGACTGCCGCCGCGTCCCCTCTGCCTACTCGTTCTCGCCCAGCCGCTTCTTGCGGTCCGCGATGAGGCGCAGGCGCAAGGCGTTGAGGCGGATGAAGCCTTCGGCGTCTTTCTGGTCGTAGACGTGATCTTCCTCGAAGGTCACGTGGGCCAGCGAGTAGAGCGAGGCTGGCGACGTCCGGCCCACCACCAGCACATTGCCCTTGTAGAGCTTCAAGCGGACCTCGCCGCTGACATGGCGCTGGGAATGGTCGATGGCTGCCTGCAGCATTTCGCGCTCGGGGCTGAACCAGAAGCCCTCATAGAGGAGCTTGGCATATTTCGGCATCAGCTCGTCCTTCAGGTGCATGGAGCCCCGGTCGAGGGTGAGCTGTTCGATGCCGCGATGGGCCATCATCAGGATTGTCCCGCCCGGCGTTTCGTAAATGCCGCGCGACTTCATGCCGACAAAGCGGTTCTCCACCAGATCCAGCCGGCCAACGCCGTGCTTTGAACCCAGCGCATTGAGCGCAGTGAGGAGCGTCGCGGGCGACATCGCTTCACCATTGACGCTGATGGCGTCGCCGCGCTCGAAACCGACGGTGATGTATTCAGGCTGGTCCGGCGCGTCCTCGGGATGGGTGGTGAGCAGGCAGACCTCGTTGAAGGCTTCCTCGGCCGGGTCCTCGAGCATCTTGCCCTCGGACGAGGTGTGCCAGAGATTGGCGTCCACCGAGAACGGCGCCTCGCCCCGCTTGTCCACGGGCACCTGGATGCCGTGCTGCTCGGCATAGGCGATCAGCTTGGTGCGCGAGGTCAGATCCCATTCGCGCCACGGCGCGATCACCCTCAGGGACGGGTCCAGCGCCGCCACGCCCAGCTCGAAGCGCACCTGGTCATTGCCCTTGCCGGTGGCGCCGTGCGCCACAGCGTCGGCGCCGGTTTCGTGGGCGATCTCCACCAGGCGCTTGGCGATCAGCGGGCGGGCGATGGACGTGCCCAGGAGATACTGGCCCTCATAGACCGCATTGGCGCGCACCATGGGGAAGCAATAGTCGCGCACGAACTCCTCGCGCAGATCATCGATATAGATCTGCTTGATCCCGGCCTTCTCGGCCTTGGCGCGCGCCGGCGCCAGCTCTTCGCCCTGACCCAGATCGGCGGTGAAGGTGACGACCTCGGCGTTATAGGCGTCCTGCAGCCATTTCAGGATGACGCTGGTGTCCAGCCCGCCCGAATAGGCGAGGACGATCTTTTTCACGGGGCGGGCGGCAGGTGAGGTCATGAGCTGAAATAATCCGGTTGGAAGGGCATGGTGCGGCGCGGCAATCTAGCGGCTTGGCCGGGCGCGTCAAAGCCCCGCCGTCAGGGCGGCTTGCTAGCGCCCGCGCGCGGCGCGATGCTGGACGCCCGCAGCCGGAAGCCTGTCACCCCGTGCCCAAAACCACCAGACCCGATTCCGCGCCGGCCCTGTCGCCGGGCGCCTTCCGCACCCGCCCTGCCCAGTTCGAGCGCGCCGCACCCGCCACGGACAAGGCCGAGAGCGCGGCGGCCTGGCGCGCGCTGGCGGCGCGGGGAGAGCCGTCGGGCCAGGCGCTGCTGGAGGCGCTGACGGCGGCCGGGCTGGGGCCGGACGATCCGCGCCTCTCGGCCACCCGCGCGGCGTTCGCCAATGCGGGCGCGCTGGATAAAGACCGTTTCATCCTGCCGGGAGACGAGGCGTGCCTGGTGCGCGCGGCCCTGACCGGCGCTCTGGCGGCGAGTGATTTTCAGGCCTTCCGGGGGCGCATCACCAATCTGTTCCACTACGCCTCGGGCGTCAGCGCGGGCAAGGTCGCCAGCTATATCCCGGAATTGGCCAAGGCTGACGCGGAAGCCTTTGCGCTGGGTTGCTGCACGATTGACGGCCAGCGCTTCGAGCTGGGCCTGCGCGAGGACGACGCCAAGCGGCGCTTCTGCGTGCAGTCGGTGATGAAACCAATGAATTACGCCCTGGCGCTGGAGCTGGCGGGGGAGACGACGGTGCACGCCCATGTGGGCCGCGAGCCGTCGGGGCAGGGCTTCAACGAGATCACCCTCAATCACAAGGGCCGGCCCCATAACCCGATGATCAATGCCGGGGCGATCCTGACCGCCGCGCTGATCCGGCCCGGCCTGCCGGTCGACCGGCGCTTTGCGCTGATCAACCGCCTCTGGCGCGGGGCGGCGGCGGGTGATGCCCCGGGTTTTGACGAGGCGGTTTACGCCAGTGAGACCCAACACGCCGACCGCAATCATGCGCTGGCCTACTTCATGCGCGAGCATGGCTGCTTCCCGCCCGAGGCCGACATGCACGAAGCGCTGGAGCTATATCTGCGCTGCTGCGCCATCGAGACCGATGTGCGTCGGCTCGCCTGCGTGGCGGCGACGCTGGCCAATGGCGGCGTCTGCCCGGTGACCGAGCGCCAGCTCATCTCTCGCGAAAGCGTCAAGGCGGTGCTCTCGCTCATGCTGAGCTGCGGCATGTATGATTTTTCCGGCGAGTACGCCTTCACTGTAGGCCTGCCAGCGAAATCCGGCGTCTCCGGCGCGCTGATGATCGTCGTGCCCGGCGTCGCCGGTTTCGCCCTGCACAGCCCGCGCCTCGGCCCCGCCGGCAATAGCGAGCGCGGCGTGGAGTTCTCCCGCCGCCTGGTGCAGGCCTTCCCATGGCATGTGTATGCGCCCATCGTGGCGGAGCCCGCGCGCGGCTAGCTGTCCTCGCTGTACACGTCCCGCTCCGGGTCGCGGCGCCAGACGAGGAAGGACAGCGCCACCGATCCGGCGGCGGTGGCCAGGATCAGGCCGGCGAACACAAAGACCGCCACCATCAGGGGCGCGAGCAGGGTGCACGCTGCGCCGATCAGGCCGCTGAGCACGAAGCCGCGCCCGGCCCAGCGGTGGGTCGCGTCCCAGGCGCGGTCGGACGACAGGGTCCAGGGCGTGCGCACGCCGACGAACCAGTTGGGCCGCGCCTTGCCCAGCGCATTGCCGATAAGGACCATCAGGGCACACACCGACAGCATCACAGCGCGCGGCACGATCTCGCCGTCAGCGGTGATGAGGCCCAGCGCGGTGAGGGTGAGGGCGGCCTGGACGATGGCGAGCACCCCTACAGTCCCGATCCACACGGTCATCAGAACCGGCCCGGACGCCGCCAGATTGCGGCCGCGCGGATCGATATGGGGTGCGGCGGCGAACAGGAGAGACAGGAGGACGGCGATCCCCGGGATCAGCAGGAAAGCTTCCGCCTTGCCGCCATAGCGGTCGGGTTGTCCGGCGGCGTTCCAGTGCACGGCGATCTCGGCGCCGGGCGGTGTGGCGAGCCAGCCCCAGACGCTGAAGGCCAGGGTCAGTGCGATCAAAGCCGCTGCCGCGGCCAGTCCTTTAACGGTCATGCCTGGTCTCTTCTTCCTCGTGATCATCCTTGCCCGTCCCCAGCAGCCCCATGACTGCTGCGACGGCGTCCTCGGCCACTGACACATTGAGCCGGTAGCGGATGGTGGTGCCGATGCGTTCGGCCCGGATCAGGCCGGCCTCTTTCAGGGTCGCGAAATGGCGCGACATGGTGGGCTTGGTCACCGGAAACGCATCGGCCAGATCGCCCGCGCTCATCGGCCCCGCGCGCAGCTTTTTCAGCACTGCGCGGCGGACTGGATGGGCCAGGGCTTCGAAAATATCGGTCATGATCAAAATTTAGGCTCGACGCTAATTAGCGTCAATGCTAAATATGACGTCAAGCTGATCAGGAGCCTCGTCATGACCGCCCTCCACCGCGCCGTTCTATGCCTTGCCGCCGGCCTCGCGCTCGCTGCGTGCGGACCGCGTCCGGCCGAAGATGCACCGACGCCCGCCGGCTCCCGGGGCGAGGCGACGCCTGCCGCCGGCTTTGACGGCGCCTGGCGCGCGCTATTGGAGATTGGCGGGCAGTCGCTGCGTCTGGAGCTGGAACTGGAGGAGGGCGAGGATGGCTGGCAGGGCGCGCTGATCTCCCTTGATCAGAGCCCGGCAGGCATGGGGCTGACCAGTCTGACCATCGACGGTGACGCGATCAATTTCGCCATCAATCCACCGGGCGTCGCTTTCGATGGCGTGCGCGAGGGTGATGTGATTCAAGGCCGCTTCCGCCAAGGGCCGGTCGAGGCTGATCTGAGGTTCGAACGCGGACGCTTTGAGGAGGCGGCCCCGGCGCCGCAACACAGCGATGTGGGCGAAACCCCTGTGACCATCCAGGCAGGCGAGGTCACGCTGTCGGGAACATTGCGTCTGGCGCCGGGCGAGGCGCCCGGTCCCGGCGTGGTGATCCTGTCCGGCTCCGGACCCCAGGACCGGGACGGGACGTTCGGCGAGCTGCGCCTCTACGCTGCGCTGGCGCAGGCGCTGGCCGCACAGGGGGTGTCGTCCCTGCGTCTTGATGATCGCGGCGTGGGCGCCAGTACAGGACCTGCGCCGCAGGCCCCGTCCCATCTCGCCGCCGACGCGGCGGCGGCGCTGGCCGCGCTGGCGGCTGAACCGCGTGTGGCGTGCGCCGGGTTCGCCGGTCATTCCGAAGGCGCGCTGATCGCCCTGCTCGCCGCACCCGCCGCGCAGCCTGACTTCATTGTCTCGCTGGCCGGAATGCATATGAGCCTGGAACAGACCCTGTTTGACCAGGCCGAAGCCCTGATCCGCGCCTCGGGCGGGACCGACGCCCAGGTCACCGGCAATCGCGCCTTGCAGGCAGCGATGTTCGCGGTGTTGCGCGAAGCGGAGCCCGGCGCGCGCGTGAGCGAGGACATGGAGCAAGCCTTGCTGGACGCCGGCGCGCCCAATGGGCTCGCCCGCCAGCAAGCGCAGATCTGGGGCCAGCCCTATGCCGTGGCGGGTTTCGCCGTGGACCCGGTCGCGGCGGCGGCTGGCTATCCCGGCCCCATGCTGGGCGTGTTCGGCGAGTTTGATCTGCAGGTGTTGCCCGCACCCCAGTCCCAGGCCCTGATGGCGGCGCGTGAGGGGTTGCCCACGCAGGTCGTGGTCCTCGACGGCGTCAATCACCTGTTCCAGGAGACCGAAACCGGCCTGCCGGCCGAGTACGGGCAGGCCCGCCATCCGCTCTCGCAAGACGCCCTCGGCGCCATCGCCCGGCGCACCGCCGCACTGGCGGCGCAGGCCTGCGGCGACTAAGTCTGGCGCCATGTCCTCGCCGGAGCCGCCATGCGCCTGATCGCCCTGTGCCTTGCCGCTGTGACCCTAAGCCTCGCCGCCTGCCAGCCTGCAGGCCCGGCCGGGCCGATGGCGGTATTGTCCGGGACGGGCGAGCCGGCGGCGGCGCCGGACCCGAGCCTTGAGGGCGTGTGGGTCACGGTTCTGGAGACCGGGCTGGAGCCGCGCGCGCTGCGCCTGATCATCAGGCTGGAGGGCGAGGCGGCGCAGGTTGTGCTCACCGCGCCAGACCAGGGCGGAGCCCAAGTGCGCTTTGAGCAGGTGCGGGTGGACGGGCCGCGAATCGGCTTCGCCACGGGCCTGGGCGCGCTGATGTTTGAAGGCGCGCTCGACGGCGAGGACGCCATTGCCGGCACGGTCTGGCAGGGGCGCGCGCCCAGCGATCTTGTCTGGTCGCGCGCGCGGTGACGCGGGCCGGCGCGCGGCGTGAATGGGCGCTGCGGCGCTGATGTGCAGCGCACCCAGATGACGCGTTGTGCTTGGTCCGGGTCATGGATATGGTGCGTCGCAATCAAATCCGGGTGTGTTGCACGCAGCCTCTCCAGGGGATGGCACGAGAGGTTGCGCACGGCGGCGCTGGTCCTGCTTGCGGGATCCGGGTCCGCCGCGCGCCGTCTGCGGCGGTGTGACGATCCGGATTTGGATGCGCGATGGGACCGAAAGCGCCCGCTTCCGGGGGGAGATTTGATTCATGGACGCATCCATCGTCATTCGCACCTATAATGAGGGCAAATGGCTGGGTGAGGCGCTTCAGGCGGTCGCGGCGCAAGACGCGGCGCCCTACAGCTATGAAGTCGTGATCGTGGATTCCGGCTCCACCGACGACACGCTGAAGATCGCGGAAGCCCATGGCTGCCGGATCACCCATATCAAGAAATCCGACTTCACCTTCGGCCGGTCCCTCAATGTCGGGTGCGAGGCGGCGCAGGGGCGGTTTCTGGTGTTCATTTCGGGCCATTGCATCCCGGTGGGCGCGCGCTGGCTGCATGATCTGGTCAAGCCGCTCGATGACGGGACTTGCGCCTATGTCTACGGACGCCAGCAGGGCAAGCCGGGTTTGACCAAATTTTCCGAGGAGCAGCTGTTCCGTAAATACTTTCCGGAGACGTCGAACGTCCCGCAGGATGATTTCTTCTGCAACAACGCCAACTCGGCCATCCTCAAATCGGTTTGGGAAACCCGCCCTTTCGACGAGACGGTGACCGGGCTGGAAGACATGGTGCTGGCCAAGCAGCTCGTGTCGGAAGGCATGAAAATCGGCTATGTCGCCGAGGCGTCGGTGATCCACATCCACGAAGAGAGCTGGTCCAAGGTCAAGACGCGCTATGAGCGCGAGGCCGTGGCCCTGCAGGACATCATGCCGGAAGTGCATGTCAGCTTTGGCGATTTCCTGCGCTACACGATGTCGGGCGTCTTCCATGATCTGGGCGAGGCGCTCACTCAGCGCGTGTTCTGGAAGGAGGCGGGGGGAGTCATCCTGTTCCGCTTCAACCAGTACTGGGGCAGCTATCAGGGCAACAATAATCACCGCAAGCTGTCGCAGGATCGCAAGGACCGGTATTTCTACCCGCGCTGACCCGCGTCAGGCGGCGCCATTCAATCAGGAGCCTTTCCCATGCCGGACCGTTTCAAGCTGGTCGCCCTTCTGCCGATGAAGGCGCACTCGGCGCGCGTCACCTCCAAGAATTTCCGCGAGTTCGCGGGCAAGCCGCTGTTTCGCTGGATTCTCGACACCCTGCTGAGCATGGAGGAGATCGACCGCGTGGTGATCAACACCGATGCGCGCGAGATTCTGTCGGACAAGGGCCTCAATGACGGCGATGGCGGCGGCCGGGTGATGATCCGCGACCGCAAGCCGGAGATTTGCGGCGACTTCGTCTCGATGAATCTGGTGCTGGGCGATGATGTCGCCAATGTGGACGCCGACACGTATCTGATGACCCACACCACCAATCCGCTCCTGTCGGCCGACGCCATGCGCGGCGCGCTGGCCAAGTATCATGCGACGAAGGCGGCGGGCGAGGCCGACAGCCTGTTTGCGGTGAACCGCATCCAGACCCGCTTCTACCGCGAGGACATGACCCCGGTGAACCATGATCCGGACAATCTGATCCGGACCCAGGATCTTGAGCCCTGGTATGAGGAAAACTCCAATCTCTACCTGTTCAACCGGGAGAGCTTTGCGGCCACCAGCGCCCGCATCGGCAAGCGGCCAGCCATGTATGTGACGCCGGCGCTGGAATCCATCGATATCGACGACGCCGACCAGTGGGCGCAGGCCGAGGCGGTCGCGCTGTACAATGCCCGCAAAGGAAGCTGAGCTCATGCGCGTTCTGGTCACCTGCCCGCCCATGCTGGGCATGATTGATGAGTTTCGTCCGGTCTTCGCCAAAAGCGGTGTCGAGTTGGAGGCGCCCAAGGTCGTCCAGACCCTGTCAGAGGACGAGCTGATCGCCCTCCTGCCCGGCTTTGACGGCTGGATTATTGGCGATGACCCGGCCAGCGCCCGCGTGCTGGAAGCCGGCGCGGCGGGCAATCTCAAAGCCATCGTGAAATGGGGTGTGGGCGTCGACAATGTGGACTTCGCCGCCGCCAAGCGTCTCAACCTGCCCGCAGTGAACACGCCGGGCGTGTTCGGGCGCGAGGTCGCCGATCTGGCGGTCAACTATGTCAACGGGCTGGCGCGCGAGAGCTATTACATCGACCGGGAAATCCGCCTCAACAAGACCTGGCCCAAGCCGCGCGGCATTTCGCTGGCCGGACGCACAGCCGGCGTGATCGGGTTTGGCGATATCGGCCGCAACACCGCCCTGCGCCTTCTGGCCGCCGAGATGCACATCATCGCCTATGATCCCGCCTTCCGCCCGCTGGAGGGCCACCAGGTGGAGAACAAGCCCTGGCCCGAGGGCGTGGAGGCGTGCGACTTCCTGGTCTTCACCGCTCCGCTCAACGCCCACACCCGCCATATGTTCAACGAGGATATGCTGGCGCGGGTGAAGCCGGGCGTGCGCATCGTTAATGTGGGCCGCGGGCCGGTGGTCAAGGAAACCGCCCTGCTGGCGGGTCTGGAATCAGGGCGCATTCACTCGGCGGCGCTGGACGTGTTCGAGATCGAACCGCTGGCCCCGGACAATGTGCTGCGCACCTATGACCGCTGCATATTCGGCTCGCACAACGCCTCCAATACCGAGGACGCGGTGCGCCGGGTCAGCCTGCAGGCCATTGGCCACATGTTCGACTTCCTGGGCGTCAAGCAGGCTGGCGGCTGATGCAGGCCGCGCTCGTCACCGGGATTTCGGGCGGGATCGGAACCGCGCTGGGCGCAGCGTTCAGGGCCGCGGGTTACCGCGTGATCGGCACCGGGCGCACGCCCGCTGAGGGCGATGTATGCGACGCCTTCGTGGAGGCCGACCTCAACCGCATCGCCGAGGACGGCGCCGCGCTGGAGACGTTCGCGCATGCCGTGCGCGGCGCGCTGGACGGTGCGCAGCTGACGGTGCTGGTCAATAACGCCGCCGCACAGATCCTCGCGCCAGTGGACACGCTGTCCATGGACGCCTGGCGGCGCACTATGAACGTCAATCTCACCGCGCCCTTCCGCCTGGTGCAGACCTTCCTGCCCGAGCTCGAGGCCGCGCGCGGCTGCGTGATCAATATTGGCAGCGTGCACGCCCAGGCGACCAAGCCGGAATTTGCCGCCTACGCCACGTCCAAAGCGGCGCTGCATGGCCTGACGCGGGCGCTGGCGGTGGATCTGGGTGCGCGGGTGCGCGTCACCTGCCTGGCGCCCGCCGCCATCGCCACCCCCATGCTGATGGCCGGGTTCGAGGGGCGCGAGGAAGCGTTCCAGGAGCTGGAAGCCTGCCACCCCCTCAATCGCATTGGCGCCCCGGAAGAGGCGGCGCAGGTGGCAGTGTTTCTCGCCTCGCCTGCAGCTGCGTTCGCAACGGGCACGACCTTCTGGCTCGACGGGGGCGTGCTGTCGCGCCTGCATGATCCGGTATGAGCGCTGGGCTGCGGATCGGGACGCCTGAGTGCGTGTGGGACGCCCGGGCCATTCTGGGCGAGGGCCCGGTCTGGGACGGGCAGGCGCTCTGGTGGACCGATATCAAGGCGCCCGCGCTGCACCGGTATGAGCCGGCGGGCGGCCACAAGACCAGCTGGCCCGCGCCGGAACCGGTGGGCTCATTCCTGATCGAGCCTGACGGGCGGCTGCTCGCGGCCATGAAATCGGGCTTCGCCCGGCTGACTCTGCCCTCGGATGGCGGAGCCATTGAGGTGGAGCCGGTCTGTCAGCCCGAGGCCGCGACGCCCGGCAATCGCTTCAATGACGGCAAGCGCGCCCCGGACGGCAGTTTCTGGGCCGGGACCATGGATGATGCTGAAGCTATCGCATCCGGCGCGTGGTGGCGGCTCGATCCGGACGGGACGTCGCGATGTCTGGAAACGGGCTACCGCGTCACCAATGGTCCGGCCTTCGATGCGGCGCGCGGGCGGGCCTATCTCACGGATTCTGCGCGCCAGACCGTGTTTATCGCTGATCTGGACGGCGGCGGCTCGGGCTTCTCCAACAAGCGGGTCTTCGCGCAGTTCGGGGACGGCGATGGCTATCCGGACGGTATGGAGACCGATGCGGACGGCTGTCTCTGGATTGCGTTCTGGGACGGCTGGCGGATCGACCGGTATGACCCGGACGGCGTGCTCATGGCCCGCATCGAGATGCCGGTGGCGCGCCCCACCAGCCTCGCCTTCGCAGACGGCGACATCTATGTCACCTCGGCCTCCATCGGCCTGGAGGGTCAGGCGCTGGCGGGCGGGCTGTTCAGGATTGGGCTGAGCGAAGCCTAGTCCGTATCCGGACGGTCAGCTTCCAGCTCTTCTAGCCGTGCGCGCGCATCCTCCAGCTGGGAATCCAGTTCGATATAGCGCAGCTCACGTGATGCTTCGCGCCGGTGCAGGTCCGCCAGCTGCCGGTGCGCTTCCATCAGCAGCCGGCGCGATTTGATCGCCACGGCGCCGGTGAAGATAAACCCGGCGGCAAACAGGGCCAGCGGCCATATCCACAGGCGGAAGGGTTCAACGGGCGGGCTCGCCACCACGACCGCTCCGATGGCCGTCATCACCAGTACCGCGGCGGCGAAGCGGCGATTGCGCCACAGCGACAGGAGAGGCTGGCGAAAGGACGCGGGCGCCCGGTTGATCAAGGCGTCCATGCCGCGCGGCCCGGCCGCCTGATCGGCCGCCGGGGCGGCGGCGGCGCGCGCCTTGATGATGACCTGAGCGTCCGGATCGAACAGCGCGCTGAACTCAACCTTGTCAAATACGTCCAGCGCGCCGTCGACTGTGGCGTCGAACACTTTAATGCCGCGCGCCTCCAGTGCATCGCGGGCGATGCGGTAGTGCTCCACCATCAGCTCGACTTTTGGGGCATGCCATTTGCGGCCCTTGCCGAAATAGGCCGGATCGAAATGATTGGCGTCATCGTCGCGCGTCGAGACCAGCGCCAGGCCCTCGCCATCTTCCTCATCGACGGTCGCGGGCACTGTGTAGCGCGTGTCGCAGCCGATCAGGTAAATCTCCGAAAAGCCCATATAAGCGGCGATCTGCAGCATGGTGATCGTGACGGTGCGCGGCTGTATCACATGCTGGTCGATATCGGGGGAGAACATGGACTCGGGCAGGTTCTCCAGAGTGCCGTAGGCTTCGCGGAAATAGAAGCGGTTGCGCGCCGAGGGCAGGATCGCGCGTGTGGGGTAGCGCCGCTTCTCCCCCACATGCTCCTGCACCTCGGCGGGAAAGAAGGCTGTTATGGACGGATTTTGCGCCAGCATCGCCTGGATGTCGCCGGCGCGATCCGGCAGCACGCGCGAATCCACACAGGTGTAATAGGTCGGGCGCCAGTTGATCCGGTCAAACAGGAGGAAGGCGGAATTGCACGCGAAGACCGTTTCGCCTTCCAGCAGCTCCAGATCGGTCCGGTTCAGCGACGGGCCATTGCCCATGATGAAGCAACGCTGCCCGGTATGAACCCCGGCGAAGCGCTCCAGCAGGCTGGGCGCGCGCGCACGCTCCAGCGCGCCGTCGAAGGCGCGGGTGTCGAGGGGGGCGGTGCGCGAGCTGCGCCCGCGCGGGTTCAGGCTGGCCGGGCGGATGATCGGCGGATCGCAGGCCGACAGCTCGGCATTGCGCGCCAGCCGCGTCTCGTCATCCAGCGTGACTGGTGCGTCCGGCAAGAAAGCGCCGAAAGCGTCGCGGAAAGTCGGCTCCACCGCGTCCAGCTCGCGGGCCAGAACATCCTTTGCCTCGCTCTCATAACGCGTCTTGAAGACAATGGACCGTTGGCCGGGCCGGACCCGGAAGCAGCCCAGATGCCGGTCGACTGTATGAAGCTCCGCATGCCGGAAGAATCGGCACCACAGCTCGAAATCGTTGGCCAGGCGAAAGTCCGTATCCAGACGGCTGCCGGCGCGCTCCCACAGGCTGCGCCGCCAGAAGGTGGATTCCTGCTGGATCCACTGATTGTCGCCGGCCAGGAATCGCAGGCGCGACCAGGGCCTTGTCTGCCCCATCCACTCGATCACGCCGTCGGAATTCATACTGGAGGGGCGCCCGGTGATCCATTCGATATCGGGCCGCATTTCAAACAGCCGCGCGACAAAGGACAGCGTGCCGGGCAGGATCACATCATCGGAGTTGATCCAGCCCATCAGCTCGCCGGTGGACGCGGCGAAGCCCTTGTTCAGCGCATCGGCATGCCCGTTATCGGGCTCGCAGATAATGGTGGAGAGCCGGTCGCGGTATTCCTCTATGAGCAGCCGGGACCCATCCGTGCTCGCCCCGTCCACGACGATGTATTCCAGCTCCGGATAATTTTGCTCCAGCACTGAATCCAGGCAGGGGCGCAGATAAGCCCGTCCATTCCAGTTCGGCGTCACGATGGAGAAGCGGGGGCGTGTCGCGGCGGCGGACATCAGCGGCTCCGGATGGGGTGCAAGGCGAAGGATGCGGTTGATTTGACGGCGTTCCACAGTCCGGCATGACGATGTACCAGCCGGGCGATTTCGGTGAGGCGGCGCGCACTGATGTCGGCCGTTTTAGTTCCTGACCCCATGTAGACGTGTGACAGCGTCCGGTCGATGCGCGCGAACCGGACCCCGGCGGCGTACAGACGCACCCAGAGCTCCCAGTCCATGGTGTAGACCAGCGATTCATCAATTCCGCCAGCCGCCTCCACAATGGCGCGGCGCACAAAGCATGAGGGCTGGGAGATCAAATTGGAGCGGTAGAGCAGCGGTCCGGCTTCATCCACATGGTCGTGCACGCCGATGACGCGCCCGGTTTCGTCGATGAAGTCCGATCCGCCATGCACGACGCCGGTGTCAGGATCAGCGTCAAAGGCTTGCGACACGGCGGCGAGGGCGCCGGGAACCAGCAGATCGTCCGCATTCAGCCAGCCCAGGATCGGCGCGCGCGTGTGCGCCCATCCTTCCGCGATGGCGGCGGCCTGGCCTGCGTCCGGCCCGGTGCGCCGGTAGGCGAACTCAAGCTCGCTAGCGTCCGCCGCGGCGGCGACGCGCCCATCGCCTGACGCATCCAGAAAGGCGATCTCGACGCCTGTGTCCTGCCGCGCCACGCTGTCGAGAGCAGCCGGCAACAGCGGATGCCACGCCCCCACCGGCATGGCGATGGCGAAGCGCGCGGCGGTGTCAATCGGGTCCGGGCCGGAGGCGGTCATGATTCGCGTTCTAGGCGGGGGTGCGCCGCGGTGCAATGTCGAGCTTCCTCATGTCATGAACTGAAATGATTTGTCGATGCGGGGTCTCTGGCGCCCGGCGTGCAGGGCTGACTATAACCGGTCCGGGTCCGGACCGCTGCGGGAGGCGTTTTCAATGTGTGGCATTGTCGGTGTGTCGGGGCGGGCGGATGCGGCAGACGTGCTCGTGGAAGGCCTGCGCCGGCTGGAATATCGCGGCTATGACTCGGCGGGCGTGTGCGTCGCCGGCCCGGATGGCGGGCTCGCTGTCGAACGCGCTGCGGGCAAGGTCGCGGCGCTGTCAGACAAGCTGACGGCGCGCGGCGGGCTGGCGGGCCTCAGCGGCATCGCCCACACGCGCTGGGCGACCCATGGCGCGGCGGAAGAACGCAACGCCCACCCCCACCGCGCCGGACGGGTGGCGCTGGTCCATAATGGCATTATCGAGAACCATGCCGCGCTCAAGGCCGAACTGGCGGGCGAGGGCCGGGTGTTTCTCTCCGACACCGATTCAGAAGTCGTCGCCCATCTGCTCGACGCGGCGCTGGACGCCCACGGCGATCCCCATGACGCCTGGCGCGCGGCGGTCGACCGGCTGCAGGGCGCCTTTGCGCTGGCCGCTGTCAGCAAAACCGCACCGGGTCTGGTGTTCGGCGCGCGCAAGGCTGCGCCCCTGCTGGCCGCGCTGGGGCCGGGCACAGGCTATATCGCCTCGGACGCCATGGCGTTGCCAGAGGATGCGGCGACGCTGATCTATCTGGAAGACGGCGATACGGTGGTAGTGGGGCCGGGCGCGGCGGATGTGCGCGATGCCCGGGGCCGCCCCGCCCAGCGCAAACAGGCCGCCGGCCCTGGCGCGTTCGGGCGCGTGGACAAGGGTCCGTTCCGCCACTTCATGGAAAAGGAAATCCACGAACAGCCCGAAGTCGTCGGCCGCACGATCGCCGCTTACGTCAATCTCGCCGAGGGCGCGGTTAATCTGCCCGCCGCGGTGAATTTCGCCGGCATGAACCGGCTGCTGATCGTGGCGTGCGGCACGGCGGCCTATGCTGGCATGGTCGCGCGCTACTGGTTCGAAAGCCTCGCCGGGCTTCCCACCGAAGTCGATATCGCGTCAGAGTTCCGCTATCGCGACCCGGCGTTCTCACCGGGCGACGCAGCCCTTTTCATATCCCAGTCAGGCGAGACCGCCGACACGCTCGAAGCCCTGCGCTTGTGCAAGGCGGCGGGGCTTGTGACCATCGCCCTGACCAATACCGCCCATTCCACCATGGCGCGCGAGGCCGATATCGTGCTGCCGACGCTGGCCGGGCCGGAGATCGGCGTAGCCTCCACCAAGGCCTTCACCTGTCAGCTCGCCGCGCTGGCGGCTCTGTCCATCGCGGCGGGCGCCCAGCGTGGTCGCATGGATGCGAAGGCGGTGCAGGGCGCCATCGCTGATCTCTCCGCCGCGCCGCGCCTGATGGGCGAGGCGTTGAGCCTGCGTCAGGGCGTGGACGCGCTCGCGCTGGATCTCGCCCGCAGCGACATCGTGCTCTTCCTGGGGCGCAACTCCCTGTTCCCGCTGGCGCTGGAAGGCGCGCTGAAGCTCAAGGAGATCAGCTATATCCACGCTGAAGGCTATGCCGCCGGCGAGCTCAAGCACGGCCCCATCGCGCTGATCGAAGAAGGCGTGGCGGTGATCGTGCTGGCGCCCATGGACGTCTTGTTCGACAAGACCCGCTCCTCCATCGAGCAGGTGCGCGCCCGCGGCGCCCGGGTGATCGCTGTGACCGATCCGCAAGGCGAAGCAGAGCTGGCTGACCAGAGCGCGCTGACGCTGGTGACGCCCGCTGCGGGCCGGCTGGCGACGCCTATCGTCATGGCCGTGGCGGTGCAGCTGATCGCCTATCTTACAGCGGTGCACAAGGGCACGGACGTGGACCAGCCGCGCAACCTCGCCAAATCGGTGACTGTCGAATAAGGCAATGAAACGTGACTTAAGCGCTCGTGCGCGCGGGGCTATACGCCCCGCCGTGCCCCGCCTCGCAACAGGATGACCGCCCGCATGATTCCCTTTATTGATCTGGCCGCCCAGCGCGCCCGCATTCAGGACCGGCTCGACGCCGCCATCGCCAAGGTGATCGAGGAGGGCAAATATATTCTGGGGCCCGAAGTCACCGAGCTGGAAGCCCGGCTCAAGGCGTTTGGCGAGACGCGCCACGCCCTGACCTGCGCCAATGGCACCGATGCGATCCTTTTGCCGTTGATGGCGTGGAAGATCGGCAAGGGCGATGCGGTGTTCGTGCCCAGCTTCACCTTCGCCTCTACCGCTGAAGTGGTTGCGCTGGCGGGCGGGACAGCCGTGTTCGTGGATATCGATCCCGACACCTACTGCATGGACCCGGCAAGCCTGGAGCGCGCCATTGATGCGGTGAAACGCGAAGGCGCGCTGACCCCGCGCGCGGTGATCGCTGTGGATCTGTTCGGCCAGGCGGCGGACTATCCCGCGCTCAGCGCCATCACCAGCGCCCACGGGCTGAAGCTCATTTCCGACAGCGCGCAAGGCTTTGGCTGCACGCTCAATGACTATCACCCGGCCCGATGGGCGGACGTGGCGACCATCAGCTTCTACCCGGCCAAGCCGCTGGGCTGTTATGGCGATGGCGGGGCGGTGGTGACCAATGATGATGAACTGGCCGCCCTGTTCGCCTCGCTGCGCAATCATGGCCAGGGCGCCGAGCGCTACGCCTATGACCGCATCGGTCTGAACTCGCGCCTCGATACGATCCAGGCGGCGATCCTCCTGGAAAAGCTGGAGATTTTCCCTGACGAGATCATCCACCGCAACGTCGCCGCCGACGCTTATGCCGCCGCGCTCTCTGACGTGGTGAAGACGCCGGTGGTGATTGAGGGCGGGGTGTCGACCTGGGCGCAGTACACGATCGAGGTCGATGACCGCGACAAGTTCCGCGCTGCGCTGGCCGAGAAGGGCGTGCCCACGGCGGTGTACTACCCCGTCCCCATGCACGTGCAGGAACCCTATCAGCGCTGCCCGTTGGCGCCGGGCGGCCTGCCCGTGACGGAGCGGGCCATGGCGCGCGTCGTGTCGCTGCCCATGGACGCCTATCTGGCCGGGGAGCGTCAGGACCAGGTGACCAAGGCCGTGCGCGCCAGCGTGTAACGCGCCGTCTCGCCAGAGCCCGGCCAAGCCGTTACAAACGCAGGCGCAAATCAGTTGTGCGAAAGGGCCCACCGCCGTGCGCCACCTGCAGGCCAGCATCATAACCCGGCGTCTGAAGCGGCCCTTCGTGATCGCCACCGGCGCGCGCACCGAACAGGCGTCGGTGTCCGTCACCATCAGCCAGGGCAGTGATGTGGGCTATGGCGAAGCGGTGGGGGTGAGCTATCGCGGCGAGACCGCGCAGACCCTGATGTCGGAGATTGAGGGCGTGCGCAGCGCGATCGAGGCGGGCGCCGACCGCATGCGCCTCATGAGTCTGCTGCCGCCGGGCGGCGCGCGTGCGGCGCTGGATGCGGCGTTGTGGGATATGGAAGCGCGCCGGGCCGACACCAGTGTCGCCGCGCTGTGCGGGCTTTCTGGCCCGATCCATCCTGTCGTCACCGCCTTCACCATCTCGCTCGACACGCCGGACGCCATGGAAGAGCAGGCGCGCGACGCGGCGCACCGGCCGCTCCTGAAGGTCAAGCTCGGCCGGCGTGACGGGCTGGACGGCGCGCGCGCCGCCGCCGTACGCCGGGGCGCGCCGGATGCGGTGCTGATCGCCGACGCCAATTGCGGCTGGACGCGCGAGGACTTGCCCCACCACGCCCATGAGCTCGCGGGGCTGGGTTTCAAACTGCTTGAACAGCCTTTGCCGCCTGATCAGGACAATCAGCTGGACGATTTCCGCTCGCCCTTGCCGCTGTGCGGCGATGAAAGCTGCCAATCCATGGCCGAGCTCGACCGGGCGGCGAGGCGCTATGACGTCATCAATATCAAGCTCGACAAGTGCGGCGGGCTAACCCATGGGCTGGAGATGCGCGCGCGCCTGCGGGCGCTGGGCAGGGGCGTGTTTGTGGGCTGCATGATCTGCGGCGTGCGGGCCATCGCCCCGGCGCTGATCCTGGCCCAGGACGCCGATTTCGTGGATGTGGACGGGCCGGTCTGGCTGGCTGAGGACATCGCCCCGATGGCGCTGGACGATCAGGGCCGGCTGTCGCCAGTGCCGGCCGGCGTGTGGGGCGGCATGGGAGAGACATTGTCATGATCGCGCTGCCCTATCTGGTGTTTCTGGGCGATGCCGACCGCGAAGTCGGTGTGAAGACCGCCCAGGGCGTGCTGTACTGGCGCCCCGAACAGGTGGCGGGCCAATTCCGTCTGCCCGGCTGCGAGCTGGACCTGGGCATTCCCGACATGGACTACGAGGCGGCCGTGGCGGCGGGCGCGCGCACCGTGCTCATCGGCATCGCCAATCGCGGCGGCATACTGCCCGAGCGCTGGATCGAGCCGCTGCGCCAGGCGCTGGAAGCCGGGCTCGACATCGCCAGCGGCCTGCACCAGCGCCTGAGCTCGTTCCCGGTTCTCAAGGAGACCGCAGACCGGCTGGGCAGGCAGCTTCATGATGTGCGCCACTGGTCGGGTCCGCCCATCAAGCTGGGCACGGGAGAGAAGCGCTCCGGCAAGCGCGTGCTGATGGCCGGGACCGATTGCAATATCGGCAAAAAGTACACGGCGCTGGCCGTCGCGCAGGAGATGCGGGCGCGCGGCCTCAACGCCACTTTCCGCGCCACCGGTCAGACCGGGGTGCTGATCGCGGGGCAGGGGGTCGCCATTGATGCGATCCCCGCCGATTTCGTGTCGGGAGCGGTTGAGATGCTGGCCCCGGCCAACGCTGACGGCCACTGGGACGTGATCGAGGGGCAGGCCAGCGTGCTGCATCCCTTCTTCGGTCAGGTCACGCTGGGCCTCGTGCTCGGCGCCCAGCCCGATGTGCTGGTGCTGTGCCACGAGGCGGGTCGCGCCCATATCCGCGGGATGCACCACCGAGCTTTGCCCAGCCTCACCGCGACGCTGGAAGCCCATCTCGCGGCAGCCCGCATCAATAATCCGGCTGTGCGCGCCGCGGCGGTGAGCGTCAACACGGGCGCGCTGTCGCCCGACGCCGCCGAAGCCGCGCTGGAAGCTGCCAGGCGCGAAACCGGCCTGCCAGCGACCGATCCGGTGCGTCATGGGGCGGGCGTGCTGGTGGACGCGATCCTGGCGGGGCGTTAGGAGCAGAGCGGTCAGTCCTGCCGCCCCTGCACGTCCAGCAGATCACCGGGGCGGCACTCCAGCGCGGCGCAGAGCCGGGCGAGCGTGTCAAAGCGCACGCCCTTCACCTTCCCCGAGCGCAGTAGAGACAGATTGGCCTCGGTAATGCCGATCTGCGCGGCCAGATCCTTCGCCTTCATCTTGCGCCGCGCCAGCATGATGTCGAGCGTGACGACAATGGCGGGCGGCTCGCTGTCTGCGCCTGGCTCAGACAAAGCTGTCATGCTCCGTTTGGAGCGCGTGGGCGTGCTGCATGGCGTAGGCCATGGCCGTGGTGAATATGCCCCCGGCGGCGAGTGCCAGTCCGGCGGCATCGATGTTGACCTCGAACCCGCGCGATCCGCCGCCGATCCAGTCCAGCAGGGTGGGCTGGATCACGATCACCGCCGCCGCCGCCCAGACCAGCGCCTCGCCAAAGCTGCGGATGCGCTTGGCGTTCTGGGCGGAGAACATTTCCCCGCGCCCATAGGCGGCGCCGAGAGCGGCCATCGCCGCCAGCCCGTTGATCAGGAAGAGCAGCGGCATGGCGTCAACAAAGCCCAGCAGGACCGCGTTGAGCATGCCGAGCCCTCCCTCCGCTCCGACAGGCCCAGCCGAGACCCGCTCGGCCAGATGTATGGCGGCATGAATGAGGCAGAGCATGAGGGCGAGATAGCCCCCCACTTCCATCGCCCGTCCGAGGTTGCGCATTTGATTGTCAGCGGTCATGTGTCATCTCCGAAAGACCATGCCGTCTTATAACAAGAAATTTCTGCCTTACAATAATTTTTTATCGCGTCGCGGGGTTTTCTCGCTAAGCCCCGGATTCTACGGACATCCAGCCCGACAACACCGCGCGCCAGTTTTCAGGCAGGGGCGCGGGCCGCCGGCTCTCGCGGCCCACATAAACATGCACGAAGAACCCCTCGGCGATGGCCGCGTCTTCGCCGGTTCGGAAAATCGCCAGTTCATAGCGCACCGAGCTGGTCCCGATGTGCGCCACCCTCACGCCAGCCTCCAGCGGCTCGGGGAAGGCGGCGGACGCGTGGTAGCGGCAGCCGGTTTCCACTACGAGGCCGATCGTCTCCCCGCCGGTGATGTCCAGCAGGCCGGCCCGCGCCAGGCGCCGGTTCACGGCAGTGTCGAAAAAGGCGTAGAAG
The DNA here is from genome assembly GCA_027627685.1 of Hyphomonadaceae bacterium ML37. NCBI lineage: Bacteria > Pseudomonadati > Pseudomonadota > Alphaproteobacteria > Hyphomonadales > Hyphomonadaceae > Hyphomonadaceae bacterium ML37. The sequence continues at coordinate 2,803,152 of CP091241.1, read as the reverse complement.
ACCACGTTGTTCACATGGCCATAGGCGTCATTATCGGCCCAGCGCGTCTCAATGGGTTCGAAGACGGGAAAGTCGGCGCGGGAGGCGCGGCTGCGGTGGGTCATGGCGAGAAGCCCTATTGTAACACCTTGCTAATTTTCATCGTTGTTTTCTTGTGGCAGCTCAAAATTTAGCGGCTTTGATTCTAATAGCCTAGGAATTTCAAACATTTCGTCTCCAGACGGAAAGCTTTTCTCTTCAGCGTTAGGATTGAAGTAAATTCCCAAGCCTACGCACAAGGTAGCCAACGCGCCGGTTGCATATAAATTATCAATCACATCTTTTTCGCTCGCCAAAACATAGAGGTGTGTATGCTTCGGGCTCTTCGAGGCGCGAGTCCACATAAATTGTCCGTCTGCTTCTTTTGTAATTGAATGAGCGTGAACTAGAACGTTGCGGTTGCTTCTCAGGCGATTGAACGCTTTTGCAGCGAATTTAACGAGCTCCACAATGTCATCCGGCGCTTTGCTCCGGCTTGCCAACGTTAGAAGGGTCTCTGCACGTGTTTGGTTTCCAAGGCCCAACGAAAAGGCGGCACCAACATTCATATCGCTAGAAAACTGCCACAGGAGGGCATTGAACATCTGCTCAGCCCAATTCCAATCAACGATAAAATGGCCGAAGGCGAGCAACGTCGGGCCAAATTCATCTGACCTGTGATAGTCTAATGTCGGTATTTCTTCCATTATTAATGATCTAATGTATTATATTCCTTGCTTACAGAATTTCCTCAAACATCGCCACGATGGAGGCATAGTCCATCTCGCGCGGATTGTTCGGCAGGAGCCGGTCATTGGCAGCCACGTCCGCGGCCATGGCCGGGATGTGGTTGTGGCTGATCCCGAGCTCTGTCAGGCGCCGCTCTATGCCCACCTCCGCCGCGATGCGGTCCATCTCTTCGATCAGGCCGTCGGAGGACGCGTGCAGGCCCAGATGGGCGGCGATCTCTGCATACAGCCGCTCCGCCGCCGGGGCGTTGAAGCGCAGCACGGGCGGCAGGACGACGGCGTTGGACAAGCCGTGGGGCACGTGGAACATGCCGCCGAGCGGATAGGCCATGGCGTGCACGCCCGCGCAAGGGGAGTTGGAGAAGGCCTGGCCGGCCAGCATGGCGCCCAGCAACATGTCGCCGCGTGCGTCCCTGTCGGACCCGTCAGCGCAGGCGCGCAGGATCGACCCGTGCAGTTTTTTGAGCGCCGCCAGCGCCAGAGCGTCGGACACCGGGTTCTTGGCGCGCTTGTTGGTGAAGGCCTCGATGGCGTGGACCATGGCGTCAATGCCGGTATAGGCGGTGGGGTGGCGCGGCAGGCCCAGCGTCAGATCCGGGTCCAGGATCGCCATGTCGGCATAGAGCGCATCGGCCGCGATGCCGCGCTTGGAGGTGGCGCCGGTGGTGAGCACGGCCACATTGGTCACCTCCGATCCCGTGCCGGCCGTGGTGGGCAGAAGGATCAGGGGCGGGCGGCTCGCGCGCACCTGTTGCACGCCATACATTTCCCTCAGGGCCTGCTCGCCTGACAGCAGCACGGCGACCACTTTGGCGGTGTCCATGGGGCTGCCGCCGCCAAACCCGATCACCGCCTGCGCCCCGAATTCACGTCCGGCCTGCACGGCGTCAAACACCGTCTGCTCGGGCGGGTCGGGTATGATCTGGTCATGGACCAGCACGTCGAGCCCCGCCTCGGCCAGTCCCGCCAGCGCGCCGTCGCACAGGCCCGCACTGCGCACCCCGGCATCGGTGACGAACAGAATGCGCCGCGCGCCCTTGAGTGCGGGGGCCGCGGTCTGCGCCAGACGGGCGCTGGCGCCGGGCTCGAACAATATGTGCGGCACGGTCTTGAAGGCGAAGGCGGTGGTCATGGGGCGCTCCGGGCTACGGCGCCCGTTTCTGGCAGGCGCCCGCACGCCCATGCTAGAAGGAGGCGGATACGCAGGACAAGGTTCAAGCCATGGCCGACGACATCGCAGGACACGCGCGCGCCCAGTCCATCCCGGGCATGGGGGACGCCTATTTCGATCCGCTGCTGCAGGACGCCGGCGAGGGGCTTGAGGGTCCCGGCGGCGCCATGCACCGCTACGCTAAACGCCCCGAAGGCTACACGCTGGGCGCTGACGACTTCGATGCCGACAGCTGGCTGCTCGCCCGCCAGCCGCGCTATACCGAGGCCGAGCATCACCGCTGGCGGCTCCTGTTCGAAAACCAGCGCAAAATGCTGCCCGGCCGCGCCTGCAGTGACTTCATGAAGGGCTTCAACGCCCTTGAAGGCGCCATGAAGGACGGCATTCCGGAGTTTGCCGACCTCAACAAGGTGCTGGAGCCCGCCACCGGCTGGACCGTGGTGGCGGTGCCCGAACTGATCCCAGACAACGTCTTCTTCTGGCATCTGGAGAACCGGCGCTTTCCCGCCGGCGCCTTCATCCGCGGCGGCAAGCCTAAGACATCCAGGGTGCGCAAGGCCAATGAGGGGCGCGCGCCCGAGCACATCGCCTATGAGCGGGTGGAGGATGACCTGTTCTATCTGCAGGAGCCGGACATTTTCCACGACGTGTTCGGCCATGTGCCCATGCTCATGGATCCGTTCTTCGCCGACTATATCGCCGCCTATGGCAAGGGTGGGCGGCGCGCGATCGAGCATAACCGTCTGAAGAATTTCGGCGCGATCTACTGGTATACGGTGGAGTTCGGCCTGATCCAGGAGGATAACGGCCTGCGCATCTATGGCGCGGGCATTTTGTCCTCGCCGGACGAGACATTGTTCTCGCTCTACTCCGACAGCCCGCACCGCATTGCGCTCAATGTCGACCGGGTGATGCGCACCGACTATGTGATCAGCGATTTCCAGGACACGTATTTCGTCATCGACTCGCTTGAAGCCCTGCACAAGGCCACAGCCGGGCGCGATTTCGGGCCGATCTACCAGCGCCTGCCCGCCGGCTTCACCTACGCCACCACCGCGCTTCTGGACACCGACACCGTCGTCCATGCGGGTACTCAGGAATACAAGTTCAATGGCGGCAAGGGCAAACCACGCGCCATGGAGCACATGACCGCCCTGCGCGACGCGCACGGTCGCTGATCTGATCCATGAGCGAGCTTTACCTTCTCACTCCGCCGCGCATTGACGCGCGCTTTGAAGCCCTGCTGACGCGGACGCTGGACGCCGGACGCGTCGCGGCGTTGCAGATCCGGCTGAAGGATCATGAGCCGGGCGATATCCGCGCGCTGGCCCCCGGCCTGATCGCCGCGGCGCGGGCGCGTGGTGTCACGGTGATCCTCAATGATGATCCGGCGCTGGCCGCCGAGCTGGGCTGTGACGGGGTGCATGTGGGGCAGGAGGACGCCAGCTACGCGCAGGCGCGCGCCGCCATGGGACCCAAGGGACTGGTGGGCGTCACCTGTCACGACAGCCGCCATCTGGCCATGGTCGCGGGCGAACGCGGGGCGGACTATGTCGCCTTCGGCTCGGTCTTTCCCACCGCCACGAAAACGCCCAAGACATCCGCACCTTTGGAGCTGATCAGCTGGTGGCGCGAGCTGTTTGAACTGCCTTGCGTCGCCATTGGGGGCATCACGCCTGACAACGCCGCTCCGGTGATCGAGGCCGGCGCCGATTACATCGCTGTGTGCGCCGGAGTGTGGTCGCACCCGAAAGGACCTGAACACGCATGCGCGGCTTTCTCAAAATTGCTGGACTGATCCTGGCCGCAGGCCTCGCCTGCGCCGCCGCCCCCGGTGCGCGGGGCGATGAGGCGCCGGCCTTGCCGCCCGGGCTTTCAGACGTGATCGGGCGTGACCGCAGCGCCGAGCCTGTGGAGGGGCGTTCGCTCTCCAATGACGCCATGGCCAGTGCGTCGGGCGCTTACATGACCGGTGACTACGACATGGCGCTGCTGCATGCCGAGCGGGCGGCGGCGGGCGGCGAGCCGCGCGGCGCGACGCTGGCGGGCCATATCCTGTTGCACGGGCTCAGCGGCGAGGCGGATGAGGCGGCGGCTGTGCGCTGGCTGCGCCGGGCGGCGGACCTGAACGAGCCCGATGCGCTGATCATCCTGGCGCGCCTGGCTGAAGCCGGCCGCGCGGGCCTCGACCCGTGGCAGGCGCGCGAATATTTCTCCCGCGCTGCGGAAGCCGGCGATGGCCGCGCCGCCCATGAGTTCGGCCTCTATCTGATGGAGCGAACCGATCCCGGCGCAGCCTCCACCGCACTGGACTGGCTGCGCCTGGCGGCCGAGAGTGGGCGCACGGAATCCTATGCCGACTATGCCTATGCGCTGGGTGAATGGCCGCACGGTCCGCGCGACCTGACCCAGGCGCGCCAATGGTATGAGCGGGCGGGCGAGGCGGGCGTGCCATACGGCGCGCTGATGGCCGGCACCATGCATCTGGCCGGCGAGGGCGCCGACCCCGATCCCGAGCGCGGCGCCCAGCTGGTGCGCGTGGCGGCAGAATCCGGCCTGGTCCCGGCCATGGGCCAGTATGCGCTCTTGCTGTTTCAGGGCGCGCCGGGCATGGCCGCCGATCCGGTCAACGCCGCCCATTGGGCGCAGCAAGGCGCACAGCGCGGCGATCCCGAAAGCCAGTTTCTCTACGCCTATGCGCTGGCTGTCGGCGACGGAACCGCGCGCGATCTGGAAGACGCCTATGTCTGGGCGGTGCGCGCCGGGATCACCCGTGACGGCGAGATGGCTGATGACCCCGACCGGACGCAGCTGGAAGCGGCGCTGGCGCGGGCGCTGGGTCCGGAAGAGACCGAGCGCCTCAATCGCGCCGCCCGCCTCGCCGCTGCGGGGATTGAGTCGCGTTAGAGGCTGGAGGGTCTGAGTGCGCCACACGCGCTCATTCAGCGGCCAGTGCCCCGCCGTCCCTCCACAATCGCGATCGCCGCGCGGATAGCTTCGCCCTGGTTGAGCTCGCTGGTGTCCAGCTCGACGGCATCGTCCGCTTTCATCATCGGCGCGTCGGCGCGGCTGGCGTCGCGGGCATCGCGCTGGCGCAGCTGGTCGAGCACCTGGTCAAAGCCGATCTGCTCGCCGCGATTGACCAGCTCGGCATGGCGACGGCCCGCGCGCACATCGGCGCTGGCGGTGACGAAGAGTTTTACATCGGCATGAGGCGCGATCACCGTGCCGATATCGCGACCGTCCAGCACCGCGCCGCCGGTCTGGCCGGCGAACTCACGCTGCAGCGCGACCAGGGCCGCGCGCACGCCGGGGTGGGCTGCAACGATGCTGGCGCTGACGCCGGCCCCGGCGGTGCGGATGCGGGTCTCGTCAATGGCGTCGATGTCCAGCGCGCGCGCGGCGGCCTCGGCGGCGTCCGCGTCTTCAGGCTGGGCGCCGGAATCGGTCACGGCCACGGCCACGGCGCGGTAGAGCGTGCCTGTGTCCAGATGGGGCAGGGCGAAATGGGCCGCCAGAGCGCGGGCAAGAGTGCCTTTGCCTGACGCCAACGGGCCGTCGACGGCGATGATCATGACGTGAAGCCCCTCCCCGGGGACCGGTCAGGAGGCGAGCTTGTCCATTTCGTCGTCGGAAATGTCGAAATTGGCGAACACCTCGCTCACATCGTCGAGATCTTCCAGCGCTTCCATGAGCTTCATCAAGGTGGCGGCCTTCTCGCCATCCACCTCGATGAGGTTTTGCGGTTTCCAGATGATATTGGCCGATTTGGCTTCGCCGAAATTGGCCTGCAGGGCGGCGGATACTTCGGCCAGATCCTCGCGGGCGCACAGGATGAGGTGCTCGCGCGCCGGCTCGCCGTCATCGTCGCTCACGTCTTCCTGGGTCACGTCCTCGGCGCCGGCCTCGATGGCGGCTTCCAGCATGGCGTCCTCGCCGGCCACCGAGGCCGGGAAGCGGATTTCGCCGAACTGGTCGAACATGAAGGAAACCGAGCCGGTTTCGCCCAGATTGCCGCCATTGCGCGAGAACGCCGAGCGCACTTCCGAAGCCGCGCGATTGCGGTTGTCGGTGGCCGCTTCGACAATCAGGCCGATGCCGCCGGGGCCGAAGCCCTCATAGCGGATCTCGAAATACTCCTCGACGTCACCGCCCTGGCCCTTCTTGATCGCCCGCTCGATATTGTCCTTGGGCATGGACTGGCCCTTGGCGTTGGCCACAGCCAGACGCAGGCGCGGGTTCATGTCCGGGTCCGGCCCGCCCATTTTCGAGGCGATGGTGATTTCCTTGGACAGCTTGGTGAACAGCTTGGCGCGGGCCTTGTCCTGGCGGCCCTTGCGGTGCTGGATATTGGCCCATTTGGAATGGCCGGCCATGAGATGTCTCCGCAGCAAAATGTCTGGCGCGCCGGGGCCGGGCCCGGACGCGAGACGCGCCTTCTAACCCATCCCCGCGCGTCCGGCAAAGGGGGCGGCGCCCTTGGCGGGGCGGCATGGTTCGTGGCAAGGACGTAAGCGCCTGTTTCGTCCGCGAGGCTCCACCCATGTCCGTGATCGCCGTCATTCCTGCCCGCTATGGCTCCACCCGTTTTCCCGGCAAGCCGCTGCACGCGATTGCGGGCGTGCCGATGGTGGAGCGGGTGCGGCGGCTGGCTGCCTCCGCCGCCTCAGTGGACCGGGTGCTGGTCGCCACGGATGATGAGCGTATCGCCGACGCCGTTCGCGGGTTCGGCGGCGAGGCGGTGATGACGCCCGAGGCCTGCCGCAACGGCACCGAACGATGCTTTGAGGCGGTAAAGAGCTTCGCCAGGCCGGATGACGTGATCGTCAATCTTCAGGGCGATGCGCCGCTCACCCCGCCCTGGGTGATCGAGGCCGCCGCAGGCGCCATGGCGGCCGATCCCGCGCTGCAGCTGGCCACCCCCGCTGTGGCGCTGACAGATACGGCTTATGAAAAGCTCGCCGAGGCCAAGGCGCGCGGCGAGGTGGGGGGCACCAGCGTGGTGTTCGATCACGCCATGAACGCGCTGTATTTCTCCAAGACGATCATACCCTTCCGCCGCGACCGCGAGGCGGCGCGCATCTACAAGCATATCGGGCTCTACGCCTACCGCTTCGCGGCGCTGGAGCGGCTGGTGGCGCTGGAGCCGGGCCCGCTGGAGCTGGCCGAGAGTCTGGAACAGCTGCGCGCGCTGGAGAACGGGATTCCGATCCGGGTGGTGCTCACCGATTATCGCGGGCGCACGCCCTGGTCGGTGGATTCGCCGCGCGACGCCGAAATCGCCGCGCAGATCATCGCGGCTGAAGGCGAGATCGTGTGATGCGGCTGATCCTCGCCCGGCATGGCAATACGTTCGAGGCGGGCGAGACGCCGGTCTGGGTCGGCGCGCGCGAGGATTTGCCGCTGACCGCCAGGGGTGAAGAGCAGTCGCGCGCCATCGGCGCGGCGCTCAAATCGGCCGGCATCGCACCGGCCCGGATCGTCGCAGGTCCCCTGAAGCGCACGCGCCATGGTGCAGCGCTGGCGGCGCAAGCGTGCGGCTTTCCTGGCGAGATTGAGATCGATGACCGTCTGAAAGAAATCGACTACGGCGTCTGGGGCGGGCGCAGCGATGCGGACATCGCCGCACAATGGGGCGACAGCGCCATCGAGGCGTGGCGCGAGCGCAGCGTGGTCCCGAATGGCGCGGGCTGGTCGCCGGATCCGCAGACGATTGAATCCAATGCGCACGCCGTACTCGGCGCTATCGCCCAAGACCCGCGCGGCGATGTGCTCCTGATCAGTTCCAATGGGATCTTGCGCTATTTTCACCGCCTGATCGCAGGCGCCGGCGCGCCGCCGGAAGGCGCCAAGGTGAAGACCGGCCATATGGGCTCGGCGCGCCTGATCGACGGGGTCTGGCGCCTTGAACTGTGGAATTTCCCGCCCGAAGTGGCCCGTACCGGTTTCGAATCATGACCTTCGCGGCGCGCTACCGGCTGGGCGTGTTCCTGGTGTTCGCCGCGCTCAGCATATTCCTGACCGGGGCGGGCGGGCTTGGCCTGTCATCGTCGGTGGGGTTCATCGGCTTGCTCACCCTGCCCTTTCTGGCGGTCCCGGGCTGGCGGGCCGCGCGCGCCGCGCCTTTGCCGCTGGCTCTGGGCGCGGCGGCCATCGCCTGGTTCTGCATCACGCATGCCTGGTCGGCGCATCCGCGAGCGGATGAGGTCTACAAGCTCGCCCTGCTGACCCCGCTCTATGTGGCGGCCGTCTATGCGGGCGTGCGCATGGGCGAGGACGAAGCGCGCTTCGCGCGGCCATTGCTTCTGGCAGGCGCGCTGGCGCTCGGGGTGTTCTTCGCCATTGAAGCGCTGGCCGGCCTGCCCATCGCCGTGGCGTTCCAGGACTGGCTCCATGACCTGACCGATCCCGAAGGCGCACTGGGGATCGCCACGCGGCGCCTGTCGCGCGGCGCCACCGCCTTCATCATGCTGGCCGGCCCGGCCGGACTCTGGTTCTGGCTGAAAGGCGGCTATCTGCACCGCGCCGCTGCGCTGTGTCTTCTGGCCGCCAGCGCCATCGCGGCGTCCGGCTTCGGCGTCGAGGCGAACATTCTGGCGCTGGTTGGCGGGCTGGGCGCCATGGCGTTCGCCCTGCGCTGGCCGCGCATGACGCTGCAGGTGATCCTGACCGGAGCGGCGATTGCTGTGCTGATCTCGCCGCTGATCATTGGCGCGCTCGTTGCGTTTCTCCCCGACAGTGTGGCCGAGCGCCTGCCGCTCTCATGGCACTGGCGCCTCGAGATCTGGGGTTTCGCGCTGGAGCGGATCGCGGAGGCGCCCCTGCTGGGCCAGGGCCTCGACGCCGGGCGGACGCTGTCTGAAACGATCTTGCTGCGCGGCGTGGAGATCGAGCGCATGCCAATCCACGCCCACAACGCCGGCCTGCATATCTGGATGGAGACCGGGGCGGTGGGCGCCATGCTTGCGGCCGGAACGCTGCTGGCGCTGGCGCGCAGCGCCGGGCGGGCCGCGCTGGGCGGCCCGTTGAGCGCCGGTCTCGCCTTCGCCGGGTCGGTCTGGATGATCAGCGTGATGCTGGGCTATGGCGTCTGGCAGGAATGGCACCACGGCGCCCTGGCCTTTGCACTCGGCTCAGCCTTCATCTTGCTGCGCGCGCGGGGCTGAACGCCAGCCTGACCCAGCGCTACACCACAAAACAATTTTTGTGGTGTAAGCCGTCGCTTCAGCGCGCCCGGATCGCCCGGGCGCGGATCGTGCCGTCAATGGCGCGAATCCGGTCCAGGAAATCGTCCGGCAGTTCGCCTTCCAGATCGGCGACCGCATAGCCAAGCTCGCCGTCGGTCTGCAGGAATTGCGCGGCGACGTTGGCGCCGGCGTCTTCGGCCATGTTGTTGAGCTTGCGCAGATAGCCGGGCCGGTTGAGGTGCGGCGCCAGGATGCGTACGCGGCCTGGCTGCAACGGGCCGGGATCCACTTCGGGAAAGTTTACCGCCTGGGACGTGGCGCCCTCAAACATGAAGCGCGCGAGCTTGGTGGCCGCGTCCATGCCGATCGCGGCCTGGGCTTCCAGCGTCGAGCCGCCGATATGCGGGGTCAAAATAACATTGGGGCAGCCGATCAGCGGGCTCTCGAACCGCTCGTCCTTGCTTTTGGGCTCCACCGGGAACACGTCCACCGCTGCGCCCGCCAGATGGCCCGAGCGCAAGGCCTCAGCCAATGCATCGACATCCACCAGATCGCCGCGCGCCTGATTGATCAGGAAGGATCCCGGCTTCATCGCCTTGATGCGTTCAGCATTCATCAGATTGCGTGTGCGCGCCGTGGACGGCACGTGGACCGTGACCACATCGCACTCCGCGATCAGCGCGTCCAGGCTCTCCATGGGCCGGGCATTGCCGTGGGCGAGCTTGGGCTCGATGTCATAGAAATACACGTGCATGCCCAGCGCCGAGGCGATCACCGACAGCTGGGCGCCGATATTGCCGTAACCGATAATGCCGAGCTTCTTCTTGCGCACCTCGTTGCAGCCGTCGGCGCTTTTCAGCCATTCGCCGCGTTCGATGGCGCTCATCTTCTCCGGCACGCGGCGCATCAGCATGATGACGCTGGCCATGGTCAGCTCGGCCACCGAGCGGGTGTTGGCGAAGGGGGCGTTGAACACCGGGACGCCGCGCGAGGCGGCGGCGGCGAGATCGACCTGGTTGGTGCCGATGCAGAAGCAGCCCACCGCCAATAGCTCCGGCGCGGCGTCCAGAAGCGCCGCGTCCACCTGGGTGCGCGATCGTATGCCCAGCACCTGGGCGCGGGCGATCTCGCTGCGCAGCGCCTCGGGCGAAGGCGATCCGGCCACCCGGCGGATCGCCACCGGCCCATACTGGGTCAGCGCGCTGTCAGCGTCGGGATGGACGTTTTCGACCAGAAGAGCGTCAAAGGCGGGCTGGGTCATGGGGCGAATCCGCGTCGGGGGCTGGGGGCGTGTTGCGCTGCACACAATGGCGCCCGCCCATACAATTGCAAGCCGCCCTGAAACCGCTGCGGCATACGGCGCGCTAGCGTCTGCCGCCGCCGCTGCGGCGCTTTTTGGGCGCGGCCCGGCGCGGGGCGAACACCACCACGAACCAGAAGGCCGCCGCGAAGATGATCCCGGCGATAAAACCCTGCAGCCAGCCGCCCAGCACCAGCCACATGATCAGGCCGATGATCACGGCCAGCGACACGATCATGCTGATGACGTTGGCCGGCGGCAGCCAGCGGGGGCGCGGTTTGCTCATCGCGTAGCGTCCCGGTACAGTGTGGCGGTCATGCGCTCGGTGGTGATGAAGCGCCAGTTCCACTCTTCGTGGAACGGCGCCAGCGGCGCGGCGGCCATCACCTCTTGCTGGGTCAGGCCCTGGGCGGCCAGTTCACCCACCGCGTCACGCGCCGCGGTGAGCATGTCGATGCTCGCCAGCACGTCCGCGCGGGTGGATAGCGGGCCATGGCCGGGAATGATTTGCGTGTCCGGACCGGCGGCGTCGGCGATGGCCTGCATGCCCGCGATCATGCCGTCCACATCGCCGCCATTGTCCAGATCAATGAAGGGAAACATCCCTGAGAACAGCAAATCGCCTGCATGGATGATGTCGGCCTCGACGAAATGGACCCACAGATCGCCGTCGGTATGGGCGTCCGGGGCGTATTGGATGCGCGCCGTCAGGCCGTTCAGAATGATCTCGCTCTCGCCCGGAATGCCGATCACAGGCAGGAAGCCACCGGACAGCGGCTCGGGCGTGCTGCCGGTCACCGCATTGGGTGAGGGCGACTGAAGCCGCGCGCGCACGCTGGTGTGGGCCATGATCAGGGCGCCGCGTTCAGCAAAATAGGCATTACCCAACACGTGATCGCCATGCAGGTGCGTGTTGAGCACCAGCCGCACCTCGCCGCCGTCCGAAACGGCCTTCTGCGCCTCATCCAGAGCCGGCGCGATGGGCGCCATCTGGGTGTCGATCATCCACACCCCGTCCTCGCCGACGCTAACCGCCACATTGCCCGCCATACCGGTGGAAAGCATGTAGACGCCGTGTCCCAGATCGGTGGTCTCCACTGCCGGGCCATCCTGGGCCAGGGCGGCAGGGGCGAGGCACAGGACGGCGGTGGCGGACAATGCGCGCAGGATCATGACGTGAACTCCTTGGCAGGATCGGCGGTCCTCCAACCATGAAGGGGAAGCCTGGCGGCGTCCAGTATCTCAGCGCCTTAACCTGGCCTTCACCGTGTGCGCGCAGCTTTGAGCCATGCTTCGCACCGGTCTCGCCATCCTCATCGCCGCCAGTCTTGCTGTGCCCGCGCTGGCGCAGGACTGCGACACGTTTTCCGGGCTGGCGACGCCGCGCTTCGTGACGCTGAAAGGCGATGACGCCATCGGGCGCACCGGCCCGTCGCTCCAGCATCCTGCGCAGTGGCGCTACCGCCGCGCCGGCCTGCCGGTGCTGATCGTGGCCGAGACCCCGCTCTGGCGCCGGGTGGAGGACCCGGACGGGGCGCAGGTGTGGATGCATCACGCCCTGCTTACCGGGCGGCGCTCAGTGATCGCCCGCATCGGAACCGATCTGCGCGCCCGGGCCGACGCGGACGCCAATCTGATCGCGCGCATCGAGCCGGGCGCCATCTTGTCCCTTGAAAGATGCCGGGCCGGCTGGTGCCGGATGAGCGCTGGCGGGCGGCGCGGCTGGGCTGAGGCCGGAGCCTTCTGGGGCGTCTATGCCGATGAGGCCGGCGCCAGTGGCGCGCTTGAGGGCGCGCAGGACCCGTGCTACCGCTCGCTTCCGGAGCCAGCGGCGCTGGCCGCCCGCGACGCGACAGCGCCCGACGGGCCGGCCCGCTGATCATATCAGTCCCGCGCCGCGCATGGGCCTCGCCCTGCCCGCCGCCAGAGCAGACCGTCGCCGGGATTGTCATGTCCCGGCCGGCCCAGAGGACCCATGACCGCTCAAAGCAACAGCTATGACTATGACGCCCTGATCGCCTGCGGGCGCGGGGAGCTATTCGGGCCGGGCAATGCCCAGCTGCCCCTGCCGCCCATGCTGATGTTCGACCGCATCACCCGCATCGCCGCAGAGGGCGGCTCCTATAACAAGGGCGAGGTTATCGCCGAGCTCGATGTGAAGCCGGACCTTTGGTTCTTCGACTGCCACTTCCAGGGCGACCCGGTCATGCCGGGCTGCCTGGGGCTGGACGCCATGTGGCAGCTGGTGGGATTTTATCTCGGCTGGACCGGCGCGCCGGGCAAGGGCCGGGCGCTGGGCGTGGGCGAGGTGAAATTCACAGGCCAGGTGCCTCCGAAGGTCAGGGATGTGCGTTACATCATCGACCTGAAGCGCGTCATCAACCGCAAGCTCGTGCTGGGCATCGCCGACGGGCGTGTTGAGGCGGACGGTCAGCTGATTTATGTGGCGAAGGATTTGCGGGTCGGCCTGTTCCGCCCCGAAGACCTCAATAGCGGAGGCTCTCAATGAGACGTGTCGTCGTCACCGGCATCGGTATCGTATCCTCCATCGGCGACAATGCTGACGAGGTCGCCGCTTCGCTCAAAGCCGGACGCTGCGGCGTCGGCGCCGCGCCCGAATACGCCGAGCTGAACTTCAAATGCCAGGTGCATGCGCGCCCGAAAGCCAATCCGGCCGACCATGTGGACAAGCGCGCCTGGCGCTTCATGGGCGACGGCGCCGGCTGGGCCTATATGGCCATGGAACAGGCCATCGCCGATGCGGGCCTGAGCCCCGAAGAGGTGTCCCAAGAGCGCACCGGGCTGATTGTCGGCACGGGCGGGCCCAGCGTGGAAGCCATCGTGGCGGCCGCGGACGTCACCCGCGACAAGGGCCCGCGCCGCATCGGGCCGTTCGCCGTGCCCAAGGCGATGTGCTCCACCGGCTCGGCCACGCTCGCCACCCCGTTCAAGATCAAGGGGCTGAACTATTCCATCAGCTCGGCCTGCACGACCTCGCTGCATTGCATCGGCGCGGCGGCCGAACAGATCCAGTTCGGCAAGCAGGACGTCATGTTCGCCGGCGGCGGCGAGGAGCTGCACTGGGCACTCTCCAACCTGTTCGACGCCATGGGCGCCATGAGCTCGAACTATAACGACACGCCGCAGAAAGCCTCGCGCGCGTTTGACAAGGACCGCGACGGCTTCGTCATCGCCGGCGGGGCCGGCATCGTGGTGCTGGAAGACTATGAGCGGGCCAAGGCGCGCGGCGCGACGATCTGGGCTGAAGTGCTCGGCTATGGCGCCACGTCGGACGGCCATGACATGGTCCAGCCCTCGGGCGAGGGCGCGGCGCGCTGCATGCGCATGGCGCTGGCTGAGGCCAAGGGCCGCCAGATCGACTATATCAACCCCCACGCCACCTCCACGCCGGTGGGAGACATCAAGGAAGCCGAAGCCCTCCGCGCGGTGTTCGGCCAGACCATCCCGGCCCTGTCAGGCACCAAGTCCATGTCCGGTCACTCTCTGGGCGCCGCAGGCGTGCAGGAGGCGATCTACTGCCTCCTGATGATGAAGCACGGCTTCATCGCGCCTTCGATCAATGTGGACAACGTGGACCCGGAGCTCGCTGACCTGCCCATCGTGACCAAAACCCAACAGGCCGAGCTCAACACCATCCTGTCCAACTCCTTCGGCTTTGGCGGCACCAACGGCACGCTGATCATGGGACGGCCGGATTAGGCGCTTCAATCCGGCGTCAAAATCCACCCCTTTTCTGGCCGCAATGTCAGGTGCACCATGACGCTCTCAACGGGACAGGGAGCGGGATATGACACGTATTGTATGGACAGCGCTGGCGGGCGTGATGGCGGGCGCGCTTCTGGCCGGGTGTTCGGAGGGCGGCGGCGCCGGCTCGGACAGGCAAGTTATTGGCGAGTTCGATGCGCGGTCTTCGGTAACGACCGCCGGCGCGCGCATGGCCGCCGCGCCGCCGCCGCCCGCTATGGCCGAGCAGGCGATGGAGTCGGGCGGCGGCGCGTCACAGGCGCCGGCTGAGGCCGGCGATCCGGAATCCTATCTGGCGTATCGCTATGACTACTCGGTGCGTCTGCCCGGCGAGGGCCTGGCCGGTCTGCACGGCGCCCATGTGGCGACGTGCGAGGCGGCGGGGCTGGGTCAGTGCCAGGTGGTTCACGCCTCCACCCAGAATGCCGGAACGGAGAATGCCCGCGCCAATCTGCGCCTGCGCGCCGCGCCGGCCTGGATTGCGCGCTTCCGCGAGGGGCTGGCCGCCGAGCTGGAGGGCGCGGGCGGCACAGTGATTTCCGAGCAGACCGGCGTGGAGGACCTGACCACCCAGATCGTGGACGGCGAGGCGCGCCTGCGCGCCCGCATCGCCCTGCGCGACCGGCTGCAGGCCATGCTGGAGCAGCGCGAGGCGCGGCTGGAAGAGCTGATCCAGGTGGAGCGCGAGCTGGCCCGGGTCCAGTCGGACATTGAAGCGCGCGAGAGCGTGATCGCGGCCCTGCGCCTGCGCGTGTCCATGTCAGAACTGAGCGTGGCCTATCACCCCCAGCTGACCCCGGCCTCGGCCTCCAACTTTGAGCCTGTGAGCGAGGCCATCGAATCCATGAGCCGGACCTTCGCCGAGTCGGTGGCTGCGCTGATCAGCTTCCTGGCGGCGCTGCTGCCCTGGCTGGTGCTGATCATCCCCGGCGCCTGGCTGATCCGGCGCTGGGTGCGCAAAGGGCTGGAGCGCCGCCGCGCCCGCAGGGCGGGGGAGACGGGCTAGCTGGTCGAACGGGCTGAAGATTCCAACGCAATCAGGGCGCTCGTGGCGGACATGGGGGCCGAGGCGGTGATCCCGCGCAATCGAATCCGAACACGCGCGATCGCTTACGCATTCGAGGCCCGGAAGGCGAGAATCACCGTCGAGCGCTGCTTCAACAAGCTCAGGCACGTCCGCTGTATCGCCACGCGCCCCGACCGGCGCGCAGTTTGCTTCCTCGGCCTTCTGCAGATTGCAGCTACTCTGCTTTGGGTCCGCTGAATGTCGATTCAGCCCAATATCCCTCGCCATGGCGAACCGGCCCGGCTAACGTCGGCCTGGAGTGAGGGGGCGGGCCATGAGTGAATTTGAATATGCAATCTTGTTCGTTGAGTTCCTGAACGCGTCCAATGTCGTGTTCGCCAACTACATGACGCTGGTTTTCGCGGGCCTGACCGCCAGCTGGTTCCTCGCCCGCCGCATGACGCGCGCCGTGGCGATCAGCTTCCTATTGCTGTTCACCCTGGGCGCCTTCGCAATCGGTATAGGGGTCTTTTTCTCCTTCAGCGACTTCTTCGCGCTGCAGACCCATCTCGCCGCCTCGGGCGCGTCTTTCCCGGCGCTGGACTGGCTGGGACCGCTGCGTGCCGGCGGCGCGGCGCCACTGCTTGGCGTGCAGCTTCTGATCCTCGCCATCCTGGTTTTCAGCTGGGCGGGAACCCTTGTGTTTTTCTGGATCGTGCGCCGCTCGAAATCCAATCAGCCCGAGGCGGCCAGCTGATGTTTCAGCGCCCATTCATTTGAAGCATGTTGGCGCGTCGTTCATCTCTTGGGGCGTGACTGCGGCGCTTGCGCCTCCGCCTTTCATAGACGCCCTGCTCGCAGACGCCTGTGCGCCGCTTTGTGGAGGGCGCATGTGCGGCGCCGGGTCGCCGGGCTCGTGACGGCAGGCGTGCTGCATGCCGTGGCGCTCTGATTGCTCGACGTGCTGACCCCGGCTGTTCTGCCCCAATCGGTGTGCGCCGCCGCTGCGATCAGCGTATGGATTTAAAATCGCCGTACGCTCTGAGTTTTTGATCAGGCGCGAATTTGCCCGAAAACCGGCGCCGATTTTCCGGATTGCGTCCTAGCTCCGCAGCCGCGCGCCCGCTTTCTCCGCCGCCGCGATGATCGCTTTGGAGGCCGCGTCGATTTCGGCGTCGGTGAGCGTCTTGTCAGACGGCTGGAGCGTCACCTCAACGGCCAGGCTCACATGACCCTCGGGCACGCCCTGACCGGCATAGCGGTCGAATAGCGCGGCGTCGGCGATCAGCGCCTTGTCCGCGCCGTGCACAGCGCGCAGGAGGTCGCCTGCGCTGAGGCTGTCCGGCGCCAGGAAGGCGAAATCGCGCCGCACGGGCATCAGGTCTGACAAGGCCAGCGCCGGGCGGGCTTTCAGCGCCTTCTTGCGCGCCGCCGGGATCGCGTCCAGCACGATCTCGAACGCGACGACGCGGCCCTCAATATCGAGGGCTTTGAGGACGCGCGGGTGAATCTCGCCGAACTCGGCGATGATATTGCGCCCCAAACGCAGAACGCCCGACCGTCCCGGATGCCACCAGTCGCGCGCATCGGCCGTGATCTGCAGATTGTCCACCGGCGCTTCGGCGGCGGCGAGCGCGGCCAGGACATCAGCTTTGATATCGAACACGTCCGGCGCATCGCCGCCGCGCCAGTCGCGGGAGGCGATCACCCGGCGGGCCGCCGCGACGACCGTGCGCTGGCCATCGGGCTGGTCATTGAGATAGACGGGTCCGGCCTCGAAGAAGCGCGGGTCGGGCAGGCCCCGGCGCGCATTGGCTTCCAGCGCCGTGATGAGGTGGATCAGCGCGCTGGGGCGCATCACGTCCAGTTCCGAACTGATCGGATTGGCAAGCCGCAGGCCCGGCCCGGCGCCGCCGAACAGGGCGGCTTGCGCGTGGTGGCAGAAGGACCAGGTGACCGCTTCCTGATAGCCACGCTGGGCCACAGCCCGGCGCGCCGCGCGCACGCGGTTCTGCAGGGGCGTGGCGGGCGCTTCAAGCCGGCCTTCGGGGCGGGACAGGCGCGTCGCGGGCAGCTTGTCATAGCCTTCGATGCGCGCGATTTCCTCAATCAGGTCAGCCGCCTCGCGGCAATCGCGCCGCCAGCTGGGGGGCGCGACGGTCCACACCGGCCCGCGCGTCACCTTGAAGCCCAGCGCGGTGAGGATGGCCTCAATCCGCTGGGGCGGCAGGTCCAGACCCAGCAGTTTCTTGACCCGCGCGATATCGAGCTCGATGGCCGGCAGGCGGGCGGGCGCCTTGCCCGCCACGCGCACTTCGCTGGGCTCGCCGCCGCCATATTCGAGGATCAGCGCCGTGGCGAGCTCCAGCCCGTCCATGACGCTTTCAGGGTCCACCCCGCGCTCGAAGCGGTATTTGGCGTCGCTGTCGATGCCGGTCTCGCGCCCCGCGACGCGGGTGATGGCCGGATCAAACCAGGCGCTCTCGATGAACACGTCTTTCGTGTCGCCGGTGCAGCCTGAATGCGCCCCGCCCATGACGCCACCCAGGCCCAGGCAGCGCTCATCATCGGCGATCACGCAGTGATGGGATGCGGGATCATACTCGCGCCCGTCCAGCGCCTCGAACCGGTCGGCCTCGCCGGCGCCGCGCCGGGCGCGGATCACCTTGCCGATCTTGGAGAGGTCATAGACGTGCAGCGGGCGGGCGCGGTCGTAGGACACGAAATTGGTCACATCGACCAGGAGATTGATCGGGCGCAGGCCCACCGCCTTCAGCCAGAGCTGCAGCCAGTCGGGCGAGGGGCCGTTTTTGACGCCCTTGATCACCCGTCCGGCGAAGACCGGGCAGGCCTCCGGCCAGTCGGTTTCGATGGTCACCGGGCAGGGGAAGAGCCCCGCCACGATCTCCACCGGCGCGTCCTTGAAGGTCCCGGCGCCCGAGGCGGCGAGATCGCGCGCAATGCCGTGCACGCCCAGCCAGTCGGGGCGGTTGGGCGTCACCTCGAAATCAATCACCGGATCATTGAGGCCGAGGGCCTCCGCCGCGGGCGTGCCCACCGGCCAATCGCCGGTCAGGTCCGCGATGCCGTCATGGTCCTCGCCTGCTTCCAGCTCCTTGGTGGAGCACAGCATGCCATGGCTTTCCACGCCGCGAATCTTGCGCGGCTTGGGGTCCAGCGCGAAATTGAGACCGGGGATATAGGCGCCCAGCGGGGCGTAGATCGCGGTCATCCCGGCGCGGGCATTGGGGGCGCCGCACACGATCTGCTTCTCGCCTTCCTTGGTCTCGACGCGGCAGACCCGCAGCTTGTCGGCGTCGGGATGCGGCTCGGCGGCGATCACGCGCGCGGTGGTGAAGGGGGCAAGGCGCGCCGCCGGATCCTCGACATGCTCGATCTCCAGCCCCGCCATGGTCATGGCGTCGGTCAGGGCCAGGATGGAGAGGTCCGTGTCGAGATGGCGTTTCAGCCAGGAAAGGGTGAATTTCATGGGTCCAGTGTCCTGAAACGCTTAGCTGAGGCCGGTGGCGAGGTTTGCCTGCAGGAGCGGGCTGAAGCCGTAATGGGCCAGCCAGCGCGAATCCGGTTCGAAGAAGGGGCGCAGATCCGGCATGCCGTATTTCAGCATGGCTAGGCGATCCACCCCCATGCCGAAGGCGAAGCCCTGATACTCGTCCGGATCGAGGCCACAGGCGCGAATGACATTGGGATGCACCATGCCGCAGCCCAATATCTCCATCCATTTATCGCCCGAGCCCACCTTCACCGCGTCGCCCACGCGCTCATAGCGCACATCCATCTCCGCGCTCGGCTCGGTGAAGGGGAAGTGATGCGGGCGCAGGCGCGCCTCCACCTGATCGGTCTCGAAAAACGCCGCGAGGAAATCGAGAAGGCAGCCCTTGAGGTGACCCATATGGGTCTCCCGGTCGATCACCAGGCCCTCGACCTGATGGAACATGGGCGTGTGGGTCTGGTCCCAGTCACAGCGATACACCCGGCCCGGCGCGATGATGCGGATCGGGGGCTTGTCTTTCATGAGCGTGCGGATCTGCACTGGCGAGGTATGGGTGCGCAAAAGCTTCGCCACGCCGCTCTCGTCAGTGGACATGAAAAACGTGTCGTGCATGTCGCGCGCCGGGTGACCGGCGGGGAAGTTCAGGGCCGTGAAGTTATGAAAATCATCCTCCACGTCCGGCCCTTCAGCCACCGCAAAGCCCATATCGGCAAAGATCGCCGCCAGCTCTTCCATCACCTGCGCCACCGGGTGCAGACCGCCCTGCGGCTCGCGCCGGGCAGGCAAGGTCACGTCCACGCGCTCAGAGGCGAGAGCGGCATTGAGCGCTTCGTCTTCAAGGGCTTGCTTGCGCGCATCAATGGCGGCGCTGAGCCGGTCGCGCAGGCCGTTGAGGGCCGGGCCCATCACCTGACGCTCGTCCGGGCTCATACCGCCCAGCTCGCGCATTTTCAGCGACACCTCGCTCTTCTTGCCCAAGGCTGCGACACGGATGTCGTCCAGCGCCTTGAGATCGGCGGCGGCGGCGATGTCGGCGGTGAAGCGCGCTTCCAGCGTTTCAAGGTCTGCTGTCTGGCTCATGATTCCGGCGGTGTCCGTTTCAGGTCTGGCGCGGTGTCTAGCGTGTTTTCGTGATCAGGGGCGCCCGGTTTGTGCGATTGGCGGCGGTCTAACGCAAACGCCCGCCTGGCGGGGCCAGGCGGGCGCTGTCGAGACGGTGTGAGAGCGGTGAGCTCTTACGCCAGCGCCTGCTTGGCCTGCTCGGCCAGCGACGCAAAGGCTTCGGGCTCGTGGATGGCGATGTCGGACAGCACTTTGCGGTCCAGCTCGATGCCGGCCTTGTTCAGGCCGTTGATGAAGCTGGCATAGGTCAGGCCGTTAAGACGGGCCGCCGCATTGATGCGCTGGATCCAGAGTGCGCGGAACACGCGCTTCTTGGCGCGGCGGTCGCGATAGGCGTACTGGCCGGCCTTTTCGACGGCCTGACGGGCGATGCGGATGGTGTTCTTGCGGCGGCCGTAAAAGCCTTTCGCCTGCTCAAGAACTTTTTTTCTCCGGGCGAGACGCGCCGGACCGGTGGAAACGCGGGACATGGGATGATCTCCTGAACGTCGCTAAATCTGGTGGGTCCCGGCCGCGTTAGCGGCTGTACGGGAAGTAGGAACGCTTGACGATCTTCGCGTCCGGCGCCGAGAGGGCGACGGTGCCGCGTTTCTGGCGGATCTGTTTCGGGGTCCGCTTGATCATGCCGTGGCGCTTGCCAGACTGAGCGGCCAGGATCTTGCCTGTGGCCGTGACCTTGAAGCGCTTTTTGGCGCCGCTTTTGGTCTTCATCTTCGACATTTTGCTCTCCTTGAGTGGCGATCGAGCGCTGGCGCTGATCGCGGTCGGCGGCCGCCCGGCATGTCGATTGGGCCGGGTAGGCCTGTTTTTACGAAGCGGCGGTTATACGCGCGCGCGCCCAAAACGCAAGGGCCAGCGCGCATCCGCAGACGTCATTCTGGCATGGATGAAAGCAAAAGGCGCGCCCGGGATGTCCCGGACGCGCCCCATGCCTGCATATGACGTTTCAGGACGCCTAGTTCGCCCAGCTCGGGGTGATCTCGGAGATCCTCACGCGCGCCGGCGTGCCTGCATTGTCAGACCGGTAGGTGCCGACATAGATGTCGTAGCGGCCCGACAGGGCTTCATCGAACGCCAGACCCGGGTTCAGATTGCCCGCGCCGTCATCGTTACACGCCCAACTGCCGTCGGGCAGGTTGATCGCGATGGTCGTGTCCACCTCGCTCTCGGCCCAGATATAGAGCGGGCCGTCCTGACCGTCCCAGAACAGATTGGCGGTCGGTTCGCGGGTGATATGGCCCGCGCACCACAGCTCATCGCCCGAGAACCCGGCGTCGCTGGCGACGATTGAGCCGCCCGCCTCGACATCCAGATCATGCGGGTCGGGCAGGAAGCCGGCGGCCAGGGTCACCGCGCCGAACAGTGGCTCGGCATTGATATCGACCTGGCCCGCCATCGGGTCAGCGCCGCCGCCAATTTCCGAAATATACAGCGTGGCCGGGGCGGTCTCGCTGCCGAACGTGCCGGCATAGATGTCATAGACGCCTGCTTCAGCGTCGCTGAATCGCACGACGGGATCGAGCCCGATCGCATCGTCATTGCAATACCAGGCGCCGTCAGGCGAATTGACCGCCAGCGTGGTGTCGGCGTCGGACGTCAGCGAGATGAAGAGCGGCCCCATCGGCTCGTCAAAGCGAAGGCGGAAGCTCGGCTCGCGCGTTGCACTGCCGACACACCAGCCGTCAGCGACCACGCCGCCGGTGGTGCCCATGCCCAGATCCACCGGTCCACCGGCGGTCAGTTGGACCGAAACCGGATCGGGCAGGAAGCCGCCCGTCAGGCGGCGTTCGCCATGGCGCGGACGTCCGGCCACGTCGAGGCGGTTGTCCACCCCGTCAAAGCCCAGCTCTGAGATTACCAGCGAAGCGGACTCAGCCGGCCGGGACGCGCTGAGCAGGCCGGTCCAGATCAGGTACCGCCCGCTCTCCGGCTCGCTGAACGCGACGCCCGGGTTGAGTTCGATCTGGTCGTCATTGCAATGGAAGGTCCCGTCCGGGGCGCGCACGGCGAGCGTGCCGTCATTTTCCGAACGCATGAAGATATAAAGCGGCAGGTCGCCCGCCTCATAGTCCAGAGCCACGGCTGCTCCCTGGCTGGACTGGCCCACACAGGACCAGTCGAGCACGGCCATGTCGCCATCACCGCCGGCCATCACGTTGATGCGCCGCGGATCATTGCGGAAGCCCGCGCGCAGGCTGAGCGTCTGCAGCGGCGCCGCGTCCGCAGACGGGGCGGTGCTGTAGGGGTTGAGGGTTATGAAGGCATCGGTGGCCACGTGCACCACGGCGTCGGGATAGCCCACGCCCGGTGAGAAACTGCCCAGCCATACATCATAGCGGCCAGACGCGGCGTTATCGATGGCGACGCCGGGATTGAAGGAGCCGGCGCCGTCGTCGTCACACGAGATCGTTCCGTCAGGCGCACGCACGATCATGGTCGTGTCGGTGTCGCTGGCGGCCGCAAAGCGGACATTTCCGCGGCTGCGCAGGACAACCGCGACGGAGGGCTGTTCGGAAATATAGCCCCAGCAGTCCGGCGACAGGCGCTCGGCCGGGATGGCCCCGGCGGCGCGGATGCGCAGGCTGACCGGCTCGGCGCCGGGCGTGTAGTCCAGTTCGCCATAGACGGGCGCGCCGGTGAAGGATTGCGCCAGCGAAGGTGCGGACAGTCCCAGCGCGCACAGGGGCGCCAGACAGGTGGACAGAATGAGGTTGCGAGTACGCATGAGCGTCTCCTTGGCGGCGCGTCGGGATGACGGGGGAACAAAGCAAAGCGGCCCCGCCCGGGAGGGCGGGGCCGTTCATTGGCCTTAGCGGCTGGTCAGCTCGGAGATGAAGAGCTGAGCCGGCTGCAGCGACGCGGTGCCATAGGTTCCGATCCAGATGTCGTACTGGCCCGATTGCGGGTTGTTGAAGCGGATCGAGGCGTTGAAGCCCTGGCCGCCATCATCATTGCAGTACCACGAGCCGTCCGGACCATTGATCACCAGCGTGGTGTCAGCCGAGGAGCTGGTGGAGAGGATCAGCGGCAGGCTGCCAGCCGAGAACTGCAGGCGCACGTCCGGCGCGTCAGCGATGAAGCCGGCGCAGCTGGACGAGATATTGCTCGCGGCGATCCCGCCGCCCGACTGAACATTGATCACATACGGATCGGGCGTGAACCCGCCAGACAGCGCAACGGTGCCATAGGTCGGATTGAGCGAGAAGTTCTGCGCGGACGCGACGCCAGCCAGAGCGGTTGCGGCGAAGGCCGCAGTCATGAGAGTGCGAATCATTGAATTAGTCCCTTTAAGCCCCGCCATTCCCCCCCCGCCAGCCGGGGCGAATTGCCGGCGACGGTGATTCACTGCCGCTCCATTGGAGGTCGGCAGGTCACGCGAGCTTCATGAACGCAGGCTGTACCGGACATGAACGCCGGAGACTTGCGCCAATCGGGACCCTCAACTCTCTCGCATGGCGTGCGCCTGTGGCGCCATTCAGGCGAGATCGGACTCCAAAGCTTAAAGCTCGATCAATACTTTAGCCGGATTTCGAAGGGGGCGCTACTCAAATCACGATGCCGGGAGGCGGACACCTAGGCGCCTTCGATCTCCTCGCGCAGCAGCTCCAGCTCCAGCCACCGGTTTTCTTTCTCCGCCTTCTTCTTGGAGAGGCGCTCCAGCTCTGCGCTGGCGGCCTGGAAGCGGGCGTGGTCGCGGGTGAACAGGTCGGCATCGGCCAGTTCGGTCTCCAGAGCGGTGATGCGCCCGGTCAGGGTTTCGATCTCGACCGGCAGGGATTCCAGCGCATGCTTGTCCTTGAACGACATCTTGGCGCGGTTCTGGGGCTTGGTCCGGGCGCTGGTCTGGGCGGGGGCGTCGCGTGAAGTGACCAGGTTCGCGGCCGCGCGGGCGGTGACGCCTTCGCCGCGCTGGGAGGCCATGTCTGAATAGCCCCCGGCGAACAGGCGCCAGACGCCGTCGCTTTCATAGGCCAGCGTCGCGGTGGCGGTGCGATCGATGAAATCGCGGTCGTGGCTGACGAGGATCACCGTGCCGGCATAGTCCTGGATGAGCTCTTCCAGCAGGTCCAGCGTTTCCAGGTCGAGATCATTGGTCGGCTCGTCCAGCACCAGAAGATTGGACGGCAGCGCGAGCGCGCGCGCCAGCATCAGCCGGGCCCGCTCGCCGCCGGACAGCGCCCGCACGGGCGTGCGCGCCTGTTCGGGCTGGAACAGGAAGTCTTTCATATAGGCGGCCACGTGCTTGGAGACGCCGCCCACCTCGACGCGCTCGCCGCCGCCGGGGGCGATGGCCTCGGTGACGGTCCATTCGGGCTGCAGGGCGGCGCGGCTCTGGTCCAGCGCGGCGATATCCAGATTGGCGCCCAGGCGCACCTGACCTGTGTCCGGCGCCATCTGGCCGGTCAGCATCCGGATCAGCGTGGTCTTGCCCGCCCCGTTGGGTCCGATCAGGGCCAGCCGGTCGCCGCGCGCGATGCGCAAAGACAGGTTTTCCGCGATGACGCGGTCTTCAAACCGTTTTGTGAGGCCTTCAGCCTCGATCACCAGCTTACCCGACCGTTCGGCATCGCTGAGCGCCATGGACGCCGCGCCCTGGGGTCCGCGCCAAGCCTTGAGCTGCGCCTTCATGGCCTGGAACTCGCCCACGCGGCGCATGTTGCGCGTGCGCCGGGCGGTGACGCCATAGCGCATCCAGTGCTCTTCACGGGCGATCTGGCGCGACAACTTGTGGCGTTCGGCCTCCTCGGCTGCAAACACCTCGTCGCGCCAGGCCTCGAAATGGGCGAATCCCTTGTCCAAGCGGCGGGTCACGCCGCGATCAATCCAGACGACCGCACGCGTCAGCGTCTCCAGAAAGCGGCGGTCGTGACTGATCAGCACCAGCGCGCCGCGCCAGCTTTTCAGCTCGCCTTCCAGCCATTCGATCGCTGGGAGGTCCAGATGGTTGGTCGGCTCATCCAGAAGGAGGATATCCGGTTGAGGCGCCAGGCAGCGCGCCAGCGCCGCGCGCCGCGCCTCGCCGCCTGACAGGCTGGCCGGCGCCGCTTCCGGATCAAGGCTGAGATGTTCGCACAGATAGTCGGCCCGGTAGGCGTCATCGCCATCGGTCAGCCCGGCGCGGATATAGGAAATGACGCTGTCATGCCCGCCCAGATCGGGTTCCTGGGGCAGATAGCGCAGGGTGGATCCGGGATGGACGAAGCGGTCGCCCCCGTCCGCTTCGATCAGGCCGGCGGCGATTTTCAGGAAGGACGACTTGCCTGATCCATTGCGTCCGACCAGCCCGATGCGTTCACCGGCGCCGACAATCATGTCGGCCCCGGTCAACAGGGGCGTCGCGCCAAACGTCAGCCGGATGCCCGCGAGGGTCAGAAGGGGAGGAGCAGCCATGGCGCAGGTCTATGCAGGCGCGCGCCCGCCCCGGCAAGGGGCGCGCTACAGACGCGCCTCGCGCCGGGCCATCCGCGTGCGCAATTCCTCGCGGGCCATGTGCAGCTGGAAATCTTCACCGGTCTCCCAGTCTTCGGGCGGCTGGCGGATATCCTCGTATTCGAAGGGCGCTTCGGTCTCTTCAACCTCGTTGGCCAGCGCATTGCGCAGGTCAGCCTCACCCGACAGGATGCGCGTCTCCGGCGTGATCTGGCGCGGCGCGACCAGAATATCCGGAATCACGCCCTGACCCTGGATGGAGCGCCCGGCGGGGGTGTAGTAGCGCGCCGTGGTCAGACGCAGGGCGCCGTCCCGGCCGCCGCGCAGCGGCACCACAGTTTGCATGGAGCCTTTGCCGAAGCTCGGCAGGCCGATGATTGTGGCGCGCTGGCGATCCTGCAACGCACCAGCCACGATTTCCGAGGCGCTGGCGGAGCCCGCATTGGTGAGCACCACGATGGGCGCCCCGGCCAGCATATCGCCAGCCTCTGCGTTATAGCGGCGCGTGTCGCGCGGATCGCGCCCGCGCGTGGACACCACTTCGCCGCGGTCGAGGAACAGGCCGGAGACCGACACCGATTGTTCCAGCAAGCCGCCGGGATTGGAGCGCACGTCCAGGATCAGGCCGGGCAGCGGACCGCCCTGGGCCGTCGTCATGTCGCGCAGCGCGGCGACTACGCGCTCGGTGGTGTTCTCGTTGAACGTGGTGATGCGCAGGTAAGGCAGGTCCTCGTCCATATTATAGATCACCGAGCGCACTTCGACGGCGGCGCGCACGACCGTGACCTCGAAAGGCTCCTGGCCTTCACGGCCAATGGTCAGGGTGACCGGCTCGCCGGCGGGTCCGCGAATGCGGTCCACGGCGGCGTCCATGCCCGCGCCCACCATGTTCTCGCCGTCCACGGCCAAGATCACGTCATTGGCCTCCAGCCCCGCTGCTTCGCCGGGCGTGCCGGCCATGGGTGACACGATGGTCACCAGATCATTGCGGAAGGTCACCTCGATGCCGATGCCGAAATATTCGCCGCGCGTCGTGGTCTGCATCTCTTGGAAGGCTTCGGGCGGCAGGTAGCGCGAATGGGGGTCCAGCGAACCCAGCATGCCGTTGATGGCCGCCTCAATCAGCGCCGCCTTGTCGGTTTCGACCACGAAGTCGGATTCGACCCGGCTGAGCACATCACCAAACAGTTCCAGCTGCCGGAAGGTCTCGGCGCGCTGCTGGTCGGGCGTCTCCTGCGACATGCCCAGCGTGGCCGCCCCGATGCCGAACAATACGGCGGAAGCGATGATCAGAAGGCGCATGCGGGTCATCCTTGCTCGGCGTCGTCAGGCGCGGTTCACGTCAGAGGCTCAGCCCCTGCGAAATTCGGGCCGCAGCCATTGTTCAGGGTCTACAGCGTCGTCGGTGCTGCGCCGTATCTCAAGATAGAGCATCGGCGCCGGATTGACACGCTCGCTCATGAGTCCGACCGGCTCGCCTGTCAGAAGGGACTGTCCCTCCGTAGCGTAGATCAATGCAAGCCCGCCTAACACAATCGTGTAGCCGTCGGGCGTGTTGATCATCACCACGCCGTCAAACCCCTGGAAGGGACCGGCATAGACGGTGATCCCGTCAAACGGCGCCGTGACCGTGGCGCGCGCCGGAGCCTCGAACCAGATGCCGTCGCGCCGCACCCCGTCCGGGCCCGGCTGGCCCGCGCGGATGGCGAGGCGGCCATTGACCGGCGGCCGCAGGGCGCCGCGCGCGTCCGCCAGTCTCAATGTCTCGATCGGGCCGGCCAGCGGGCGGGCGTCGACAAGACCGCCGCTTTCAGCCGCGGCCCCGCTGCGCACCGCCGATTCCGCCTCCGCCAGCAGTGCACTGAGATCGGCGTCATCATTTTCCGGCGGGTCGGTTGGCGTCAGGGCCGGGTCCGGGCGCAGACGAGGCGAGGGGATGACCTCGGCCACGCTGGACGGGTCCGGCACAGCTGGTGGATCGGGTTCGAGCCTGGGCGCCAGGCGCGGTTCGGCGGCGGCGAAGCGGCGGATATCGGCCAGCAGATCGCGCAGCGACCCGGCTTCACGTGCGATGCGGGCCGCCTGCGCCGACAGATCATCGGCTTCGGCCCGCAGGCGGCGCTCGGCGTCGCGGCGCCGGGCGATCAGGGCGTCCACCTCGGCGCGGGTCAACGACAAGGCCTCGCGCGCCTCGCCCACGGTCTCGGCCTGGGCGGACAGCCGCTGCTCCAGGGTGTCAATCTCGGCCAGGCGCGTGCGCACCGCCGTGGCGCGCGCTTCCAGCTGAGGCGCCAGCGCCGCCAGCAGCCCAGCGGCGCGTGCGGCTTCAGCCGCGTCGTCCGGCGTGACAGCCAGAGCGGGCGGATCGGCCATGGCGATGCGTTGCAGCGCGGCCAACACCCGCGCGAGCCCGCCGCGATCTTCGGCAAGGCGCCGGCCCAGCTCGGCGCGCTCTGCTTCCAGCGATTCCAGCGTGCGCACTGCGGCTTCGGCTTCGCCTTCGCGGGCGCGCACCTCCTCACCCGCAGCGGCCAGGCGGCGTTGCAAAAGGGCGATCTCGGCTCTGGCGGCTTCCGCATCCAGGCGGCGCGCTTCGGCCGCTTCGCGCAAGGCTTCAGCTTCGCTGTCCAAAGCCTCAACCTGATCAGGGTCAGGGGCAGGCGGGGGCGTCGCCTGGCCAAGAGCGGCGGCGAGGATGAGGGCTGTGAACATCATCCCTCCCGGTGATAGGGCGCGCCCGCGATCAGCGAAGCAGCGCGATAAAGCTGCTCGGCCAGCATGACGCGCACAAGCTTGTGGGGCCAGGTCGCCGTGCCGTAGCTGATGAGCTGAACCCCGGGCGGCAGCAGGGCGCGCTCATGCCCGTCCGCGCCGCCGATCAGGAAGGCAGCGCTGCGCACGCCGTCATCGCGGGCGCGGGTGAGGCGGTCAGCAAAATTCATGGAGCTGATGGTCCTGCCGGTTTCGTCCAGCGCGATCACCAGGCTTCCAGGCTCCAGCCCGTCCAGCAGCGCAGCGGTTTCGGCCGCCTTGTCTTTCAGGCGGCGCGGATCAATCTCGTGGTCTGTAAAGGGGCCCAGGCCGCTCGGCCGGCCCGTTGCGGTGGCGCGGGCGAGATAGTCATCCACCATCGCGCGTTCAGGACCGGCTTTCAGCCGGCCTATAGCCCGGATTTCCGCCCGCATCGCCGTGCTCCGCGCGTGAGCCGCCGACGGGTCAGGCCGTCCCGCCGGGCGAGGCTGACCACATCTTCTCCAGATCGTAGAAGACGCGCACTTCGGGGCGGAACACGTGGACGATCACATCTCCGGCGTCGATCAGCACCCAGTCGGCGCTTTTCAGGCCTTCAGCCCGCACGCCGTCCACGCCCGCTTCCTTCAGCTTCCGCAAAAGGTGGTCGGAGATCGCGCCTACATGCCGGTTGGACCGGCCCGAGGCGATGATCACGATGTCGGCGACGGAAGATTTGCCGTCGAGGTCGATGGCGACGATGTCTTCGGCCTTGTCGTCCTCGAGGGCGGCGATGACGAGCGCTTCAAGCGCTTGAGGTCCGTTCGCGTCGGCGGCCGAAGGGCCGTCAGGCGCTCGGTGTTGCAGGTCAGTGGACAGAGTCCTTACTCCCATGGCTGTCACACCCGGCTGCGTCCGGGCGGTCAGCACCCTATCACGCTTCGCCCGGGCATTCGAGCCAGTGTATGGAGAAGGGCTCGTCATGCGCCTGCCAGGCGTGGACCGGCGCAAGCCCGGCCGAACGGGCGAGGTCGCGGAAGGTGTCGAGCGTGAATTTGTGCGAGTTCTCGGTGTGGATCGTCTCGCTTTCGCGCAGCACGAAAGCGCGTCCCGACACCGTGAAATGCTGATCCTTCACTGCTTGGAGATACATTTCCATGCGTGAGCGGTAGGGGTTCCAGAAAGCGCGGTAGCGCAGGCCTTCAGGGTCCAGCGTGCCATCGAGCTCGGTATTGATGCGCCGGACCAGATTGAAATTGAACTCCGCCGTGGCGCCGCCGGCATCATCATAGGCGGCTTCCAGAACCCGCGCGTCCTTGCGCAGATCGGCTCCGATCAGCAGCGCATCGCCGGGCCGCAGCCAGCCGGCCAGCGTCTGCAACAGCGCGCGCGCATCGATCAGCTCGAAATTGCCGATGGTGGAGCCGGGGAAAAACACGATCCGGCGTCCCGGCGGCAGCGGCAGGGCGGAGAGGTCAATAGGGCGGGTGAAGTCATGGCACACCGCCCCGATCACCATGTCGCGATGGTCGCTGGCGATGTCGGCGCAGGCTGCTTTGACGTGCTCGCCGGAAATATCCATGCCGACATAGGCGGACGGCGCGTCCAACGCATCGATCAGCTTGCGCACTTTCACGCTGGAGCCGGCGCCAGGTTCCAACACCACGGCGCCGGGACCGGCCAGAGCGCGCAGCTCCGGCCCGATCTCGTCGAGCAAGGCGAGCTCGGTGCGGGTGGGATAGTATTCCGGCGCCCGCGTGATCCGGTCGAAAATGCGCGAGCCTTCCGCGTCGTAGAAATACTTTGGCGCAATGGCCTTTTGCGGCTTGGCGAGACCTGCCAGCACATCGGCGCGGAAATCGCCGGCAGGCGGACGCAGATCTTCAAAAAAGGCGAGCGCGGGCTCGCTGGGGAGGGGGTTGGTCATGGCGCCAGCCGGGCTGCTGAGGGTCAACCGCGCAACAGGCGCGACGCGTGGGGATGTAAGGGCTCGGTCAGATAAGTCCACCCGGGCGAGCCGGTATTCACCAGAGCGTGCGCCTGGCTCTCAGGGATTTGCGTGTGGCCGGGCGCACGTGCGGCGCGGCTGAAGCGGGCGGCGAGCCCGGCGCCGGGCCTCGCCACCACAGCCAGCGGCGTGCGCGCGGTGATCTCGCGCCAGGCCTTCCAGCGGTGCAGCTCGGCGAGGCCATCCGCGCCCATGATCCAGACAAAGCGCACGCCGCGATGGCGCGCTTGCAGCCAGGCGATGACATCCACCGTGCGATGGCTCGGCAGGCGGGCTTCGATCGCACTGACCACATGGCGCGGCCCGGGCGCGAGGGTGCGCACGGCGTCCAGGCGCCCTTCCAGCGGTGCAGGCGGGTTGTCCTTGAACGGGTTGCCCGGGCTGACCAGCCACCAGACCCGGTCCAGCTGCAGGCGCTTGAGGGCCGTACGGGCGACGTGCAGATGGCCGTCATGGGGCGGATCGAACGTCCCGCCATACAAGCCCACCCTCATACCCGGGGCTAGCAGCTCGCTTTTCAGCGCGGCCATGTTCCGCGCACCTGACCTGTGCCGCGCACGATGTATTTGCCGGTGGTCAGCTGAGCGGCGCCGACGGGTCCGCGGGCGTGCAGACGCCCCGTTGCGATGCCGATCTCGCCGCCATAGCCGAATTCGGCCCCGTCAGAAAAACCCGTCGCCGCGTTGTGCAGCGCCACAGCGGAATCCACCTGCCCCAGAAAGCGCGCGGCGGCGTCCTCGTCCTCGGTGACGATCGCGTCCGTATGGCCTGACCCGTGGGCGGCGACATGGTCCAACGCCTCCTCGATGCCGCCGACCACGCGCACCGACAAAATGGCGTCGAGATACTCGGTGTCCCAGTCCTCGTCCGTCGCCGCATCCATGCCGGGAACCAGCTTGCGTGCAGGGTCATCGCCGCGCAGCACACATCCTGTGCCCGCCAGCGCTCCGGCGATCACAGGCAACAGGTCCGGCGCGCAGGCAGAATCGATCAGCAGCGTCTCGGCGGCGTTGCACACGCCGGTCCGGCGCATTTTGGAATCCAGCGTGATGCGCAGCGCCTTTTCAGGATCGGCGTCCGCGTGGACATAGACATGGCACACGCCGTCCAGATGGCTCAGCACCGGCACGCGCGCGTGCTGGCGCACATGGGCGACCAGGCTCTTGCCGCCGCGCGGGATGACCAGATCGCACCCGTTTTCATCCAGGCTCAGCATGGCGGTCACCCAGGCGCGATCAGAATCCGGCGGGGTCTGGACCGCGTCCTCCGGCAGGCCTGCCGTGCGCAAGCCCGCACGCATGGCCTCGACCAGCGCGGCGCTCGTGCCAGTCGTCTCTGACCCGCCGCGCAGGATCACGGCATTGCCGGCGCGCACGCACAGCGCAGCGGCGTCGGCGGTAACATTGGGCCGGCTTTCGAAAATCACGCCGATCAGCCCGATGGGAACGGACACTTCAGAAATCTCCAGCCCGTTCGGCCGGGTCCAGCGGCGGCGTTCGCCGCCCACAGGATCAGGCAAATCGGCCACCGCCTCCACGCCAGCGGCGATGGCCTCCAGGCGCTCGGCGTCTAGGGTCAGGCGATCCAGGAAGGCGCCGGTCTGGCCGCGTTCACGGGCCGCCTCGGTCTCTTTGGCATTGACGTCCAGAATGGCTTTGGCGCGCGCGCGGATTTCAGCGGCGCTGGCGCGCAGGGCTGCACTGCGGGCGTCGGGTCCGGCGGCCTCCAGCGCGCGCCGGGCGGCGCGTCCTCTGGCGGCCAGGGCGGCAAAGCGATCAAGATGGGTCAATGGGTCTCCTCACTATCCAGTACGATATCGCCGGCATGGACGAGGGATGCCCCGCGGCGATAGCCCAGCGTGGCCTCCACGGCCTTGGACCGCAGGCCGGCGATGCGCCGCGCCTCCTCGCCATTATAGCCGGCGATCCCGGTGGCGAAGCCGCGTCCGTCCGGGTCCGCGATGCGCACCGTGTCACCGCGCCGGAACACGCCTTCGACCCGGGTCACCCCGGCGGGCAACAAGCTGCGGCCTGAAATGATGGCGCGGCAGGCGCCGGCGTCCAGATGAAGCGTGCCGCTGGGCGACAGGGCACCCTGTATCCAGGCCCGGCGGGCGCTTTCAGGCGAGCCATGGGCGGCGAACCAGCTGGCGCGCGCACCGTCGCGCAAGGCCTCCAGCGGACGGGCCGGCGCGCCGGAGGTGATCACCACCGCGCAGCCCGCCGACATGGCGATGCGCGCTGCGGCGATCTTGCTGGACATGCCGCCGGTTCCGGCGCCGGGGCGGGGCGGGCCCGCCAGAGCCTCGATCTCCGGCGTGATCGCGGCGATGTCAGGAATGTGCTGCGCGCCCGGCTCGGACGGATCGCGATCATAGAGACCGTCCACATCCGACAGAATGACCAGCAGCTGCGCACTGCACAGCTGGGCGGTGCGCGCAGCCAGCTTGTCATTGTCGCCAAAGCGCAATTTCTCGGTCGCCACGGTGTCGTTTTCGTTGATCACCGGCACGGCGCCAAAGCCGAACAGCGCCTCGATGGTGTTGCGGGCGTTCAGCCAGCGCGGGCGCGCCTCGGTATCGGCGGGCGACAGCAGCGCCTGGGCGGCCGGGAAACCATGAAAGGCGAAGGCCTGGTCCCACATCTGAATGAGCAGGGCCTGCCCGGCGGCGGCGGCGGCCTGCTTGTGTTCGAGGTTCAGGCGCTGTCGCGGGCCAAGGCCAAGCCTCGGACGTCCCAGCGCGACGGCGCCGGACGATACCAGCACCGCCTCCTGCCCGCGTGCGCGCAGCTCCGCGATATCAGCGGCCAGGGCGGCAAACCGGTCGGCGCGTGGCGCGCCGGTCTGCTGATCGATCAGCTGGGCTGATCCGATCTTGATCACCACCCGGCGCGCAGACGCGAGGCGTTCGGCAGCGTTCATGGCGTCCATCCGGTTTCGGCTTGTGCGGCGGCCTCCACCGCGGCCGCGGCGGCTTTGCGCTCGGCGATCTGGTGCGCCTGGACGGCTTCCCAGACCTTGAACATCAGGGGGCGCACGCCGTCCTGCGTGGCGCCCGACAGGCGCATCACGTCGCGTCCGCTGGCTGCGCGCAAGGCGGCTTCGGCGGCGTCCAGCGTCTCGTCGTCCACCGCGTCGATCTTGTTGAGCACGACGATTTCCGCCTTGTCTTCCAGCCCGGCGCCATATGCTTCAAGCTCGCCACGCACGATGGCGTAGGCGCCAGCCGGGTCTTCGCCCGAGGCATCGACCAGATGCACCAGCAGGGCGCAGCGTTCCACATGTCCGAGGAAGCGGTCGCCAATCCCGGCGCCTTCATGGGCGCCTTCGATGAGGCCTGGAATATCCGCAATCACGAAGCGCGCGCCGGGCGCCAGATCCACCACGCCCAGATTGGGATGCAGGGTGGTGAAGGGATAGTCGGCGATTTTCGGCGTGGCCGCGCTGACGACCGAGAGCAGCGTCGACTTGCCCGCATTGGGCAGGCCGATCAGGCCCGCATCCGCGATCAGCTTCAGGCGCAGCCAGACCCAGCGCTCCTCGGCCTCTTCGCCCGGCTGGGCGATGCGCGGCGCCTGGTTGCGGCTGGTGGTGAAGTGGGCGTTGCCCTTGCCGCCCCGGCCGCCCTTGGCGAGCAGTACGCGCTGACCGGCCTCGGCCAGGTCGGCGAGGATTGTCTCATTGTCCTCATCCAGGATCTGGGTGCCCACCGGTACTTTCAGGACCACGTCCGGCCCGTCCGGCCCGGTGCGGTTGCGCCCCGAGCCATGCACGCCGCGCCCTGCCTTGAAGTGCTGCTGATACCGGTAGTCGATGAGGGTGTTCAGCCCCTCCACCGCCTCGGCCCAGACATCGCCGCCGGCGCCGCCATCGCCGCCATCGGGACCGCCGAATTCGATATATTTCTCCCGCCGGAAGGAGACACAGCCCTGCCCGCCTTGGCCGGACTTGATGTAGACGCGTGCTTGATCGAGGAATTTCATGGGCGAAGCTCTATCCGGTCTGGGGTCCGATGTGTAGGGCCATGGCCCGGTGCGCAGCGTGCGCCATGCGGCCCATGGAGAACATGTGTGTTTCGGCGCCGCCATCACTGTAGGCGAATCCGAGCTTTGTCAGCACCCGCGCCGAGGCCGGGTTGTCACTGAAATGGCCTGCGACGAGGCGCTCGATGCCGCGTGATTGCGCGTCTGCGATCACAGCGGAGCCCGCTTCCGTCGCGATGCCGCGCCCCCAGGCCGGCATCGCCAGCCAGTATCCCAGCTCCCACAAGCCATCGCCGTGGGGATGCAGGCCGATGACGCCCAGCGGCGCCTGGTCCGTGCGCTGCGTGATCAGCCGGACGCGGTCTCCGCGCGCGCCTTCAGCGGCGCGCATCGCCAGCACGAAGTGTTCTGACGCCAGCGCCATGCAGGGCGAGGGGATGCGCGCCACCATCCGCGCGACTTCAGGCCGCCCGCCTTCACGCGCCAGGAAAGGCGCATCCTCGAGGCGCAGCCTGCGCAGCGCGAGGCGCGCCGTGATCAGGTCAGGGGGCGAGGCCTCGTCCGGGTCGCCGATGCCGCCACGCATGTACCGCCTCCAGTTGAGCGGCGCGCCGGGGAGGGCGCAAGAAAAAGGGGAGGCGGGCGACCCGTCTCCCCTTTTTCAGCATGTCTGCCGGACCGGATCGCCCCTGTCGGGTGAGGCGGTCCGCGTCCTGTCGCGCCGCCCTATTCAGCCGCCTCGGCAAGCGGGGCCACGCTCACGAATGTGCGCTGGTTGGCTTTGGTGCGGAACTCCACCCGGCCCTCGGTCAGGGCGAACAGGGTGTGATCCTTGCCGATGCCGACATTGACGCCGGGATAATATTTGGTGCCGCGCTGACGCACGATGATATTGCCCGGGATGACCGCTTGGCCGCCGGATTTCTTGACGCCCAGGCGACGGCCTGCGGAGTCGCGGCCGTTGCGTGAGGAGCCGCCTGCTTTTTTGTGAGCCATATCCGCTCTCCTTTAATCCTTGCGCAGACGCGTTACGCGCCGGCCAGTTCTTTCGCCTGGGCGATCCACTCGCCCGATTCCGCTTTCGCCTTCAGGCCGGCGATCTCGCCGTCCAGACGCTCAAGGTCCGCCCCGGTCCACGCCGCCACCTGGGCAAACGTGGTGACGCCCGCCTCGGCCAGCTTTTTGGCGAAGGCCGGGCCGACGCCGTTGAGCTGGGTCAGATCGTCCGCGCCTGCCGCAGCTTTCGGCTTCGCCGCCGCCTTGGCGGGCTTGGCGTCGGCCTTTGCAGGCTTGGCCGGGGCCGCTTCAGCAGCCGGCTCTTCAGCCGCCGGCTTGGCCGCTTTTTTCTTGCCGCCGAGCGCGGATTTCGCGCCGGGTTTGAGAATTTCGGCGATCGAGATCACCGTGATCCACTGGCGGTGGCCGAGCTTGCGGCGGTAATTCTGCCGGCGGCGCTTCTTGAAGATGATGACCTTCTTGTCCTTGCGCTCGTCAAGGACTTCGGCCGTCACCGAGGCGCCATCCACGCCGGGCGCGCCCACCATGGGGTCGCCTTCGCCGCCGATCATGAGGACCTGGTCAAACGTGACCACGTCGCCCGCTTCGGCGTCGAGCTTTTCCACGCGCAGAATGTCGCCCTGGGCGACCCGGTACTGCTTGCCGCCGGTTTTGATCACCGCGTACATATGTCTCTTCCTTCTGATCCGGCACCGTGACCGCGTGCGCCTCGACGGAGGCGGCCTTCCCGCGGGCCGGGACCCTTTTTCTTCGCCGGTTCTGATCTGATCCGGCGTTGTGAACAGGACAAACGCACCGGGCGAGCAAGGCCGTTGACCTTGCCCGCCGCAGCGCGAGCGCGCGATATAGGCGCATGGGCCTTTGTGAGTCAATGAGCGCGCCTGCCGGTGCGCGGCCCTGCGCGCTTGATTTCGCCGCCGGACTGCGCCACAAACCGCACCGCCGCTCGGAGAGGTGCCGGAGTGGTCGATCGGGGCGGTCTCGAAAACCGTTGTGCCTTCACGGGTACCGTGGGTTCGAATCCCACCCTCTCCGCCACTTGCCCTTGAGAAAGCGTTCTCCCGATCCGGCTGCGGCCGGATTTTTCCGTTGTTTTCGGGGGTTATGCGGGTGGGGCTGTTAACCGGCCCACGCCCCGAAGGGCGCACACGCGTTCTCTCCGGGCCGATATTCTCCGGACCTGTTAACCGCCGCGTTTCCGGTGAACAGCCTCTAGTCTTTGCTTT
The DNA here is from genome assembly GCA_027627685.1 of Hyphomonadaceae bacterium ML37. Lineage (NCBI taxonomy): Bacteria > Pseudomonadati > Pseudomonadota > Alphaproteobacteria > Hyphomonadales > Hyphomonadaceae > Hyphomonadaceae bacterium ML37. The sequence continues at coordinate 2,766,926 of CP091241.1, read as the reverse complement.
CAAATGATCTTTCGAACTCTCTGATGCATGCGATTTGGAAAATCCTTCTGGTTGGCGGACGGAACAGAGATCGAACGCCGCCCGTTGCACCGCGGTTCGGCTGCAGCTGGAGACTAATCGGGCCACAGCGGCCGTTCGTGCTTTGTGCTGAGTCAACCGCGTGTTAGCCTCGTAAAAAAGTGAGAGGCGAGCAGTTGGCCCAGAAGTCAGACATCGAATGGACGGACGCAACGTGGAACCCGGTTACGGGCTGCACCAAGGTCGGTCCTGGTTGTGACAACTGCTACGCAGAGCGGTTCGCAGAGCGCTGGCGTGGAATCCCTGGACACCCCTACGAGCAGGGCTTCGACCTGACACTCTGGCCGTCGAGGCTGAAGCAGCCTGTGCTCTGGAAGAAGCCGCGGATGATCTTCGTCAACTCGATGAGCGACCTCTTCCACAAGGACATCGATCGGAAATTTGTCGACGCGGTGTTCGATGCTATGGAGCAGGCGGACTGGCACGTCTACCAGGTGCTGACCAAGCGCAGCTCGCTCATGCGCAACTACGTCCGGCGGCGGTATGATGGTGGGTCGGTCCCGCGCCATATCTGGCTCGGCGTTTCTGTCGAGGACGCCGCGCACACGAGCCGGATCGAGCACCTGAAGCAGATCAGTTCCGACGCACGCTTCATCTCGTTCGAGCCACTGCTCGGACCGATCGGGGATGTTGATCTGCAGGGCGTCGCGTGGGCCATCGTCGGGGGGGAAAGCGGGCCTCGGGCTCGGCCCATGGACGAGAGCTGGGCACGCCAACTTCGTGACATCTGCGACCGTGACGACGTGGCGTTCTTTTTCAAACAATGGGGCGGTGCACGGCCGAAGTCAGGCGGGCGCCTTCTTGATGGTGAAGAGTGGAATGGCTTTCCGTGGAAGATTGTTCCCGAACCCATCATCCGTGCTCTGCAGCCCGAGGATGCTTGATGCCACCTCGGATCGAAAACTATCAGGGGCGCGAACAGTCGTTCATCAAGCACCTGTTTCTCAACAAATACCTTGAGTCAGCGGCGTACAAGCTGTTCCAGGGCAGATCGCCGGTCTTCAATTTCGTGGATGCATTTGCGGGTCCCTGGCGGGTCTCGGACACGGACAAATACTCAGACGCTTCGTTTTCCCAAGCGATAGAAACGCTGGATGCCGTCCGCCGGTCGCTACTTGATATGGGGCGCCCGGGGCTGAAGGTTCGATTCCGGTTCTGCGAGCGAAACCCGGCTTCGGTCGCCAAGCTCCAACAGTTTGCAGCCCAGAAGCCCGAATTCGATATTCGGGTGTTCTCTGGCGCTTTCGAGGACAATCTCGATGGCATCCGCTCCGCCTGCCGCGATGGCTTCACTTTCACTTTCATCGACCCAACCGGCTGGAATGTCGAGTCCGGCAAGATCTTCGATTTCCTCCGGAATCTCAACGGAGAGTTCCTGTTCAATTTCATGGCCGAAGAAGTGAACCGACACGCAGGTTGGGATGGTGTGGCGCAATCGGTCGGTCGCTTCCTAGCGGACCCCGCTTGGAAGGCTGCGTTCGAGGCGCTGCCCGAGGGGGCCAACGAAACGAAAATCCTGCATCTCTTGAAAGCTAGGATGAAGGAGGCACGGGTCGCGACGTATCTGACGGACATGGCTATCCGGAAGCCTCGTGAGGACCGGATCAAGATGCGCTTGATCCTCGGCACGCACAGTAGTTTCGGAGTGTCCCCCGTCAGCACCTATGGCACAGGTTTGGGGTTGTGATTTAAGGAGGATTTGGGTCTCGTCGCAGTGACGAAGGAACGAAGATGAGATCCAAATCCACAAAGCCCAAAGCCCCTGCTGCAACCGTTGTGAAGGACATTCGCCGAGCGACCCGGCGACACTTCTCGGCTGAAGACAAGATCCGCATTGTTCTGGAAGGCCTGCGCGGTGACGACAGCATCGCCGAGCTGTGCCGCAAGGAAGGCATAGCCCAGAGCCTTTATTATACTTGGTCGAAGGAGTTCATGGAGGCTGGCAAGCGCCGACTGGCGGGCGACACGGCACGTGCTGCCACCAGTGACGAGGTCAAGAACCTGCGCCATCAGGCGCGTGACCTGAAAGAATGCGTGGCTGATCTGACCTTGGAGAACCGTCTGCTCAAAAAAAGCATGATCGCGGATGGGGAGGACGACGCATGAGGCACCCCGCATCCGAGAAGCTCGAGATCATCAGGATCGTCGAGCAGTCGCACCTGCCTGCCAAGGTCACGCTCGACAAGCTGGGTATAGCCCGTCGGACCTTTTATCGCTGGTATGACCGGTATCTGGAAGGCGGACCTGAAGCGCTAGAGGACCGGCCATCAGCGCCAAGCAGGGTGTGGAACCGCATCCCCGCCGAGGTGCATGACCAGATTATCGAACTGGCGCTGGAGCAGTCCGAGCTGAGCCCGCGCGAGCTGGCTGTGCGGTTCACCGACGAGACGCGTTACTTCGTGTCGGAGGCGACGGTCTATCGCCTTCTGAAGGCCCATGATCTGATCACCAGCCCGGCCTATGTCGTGATCAAGGCCGCCGACCAGTTCCACACCAAGACCACCCGGCCGAACGAGATGTGGCAGACCGACTTTACCTACTTCAAGATCATCGGCTGGGGCTGGATGTATCTGTCAACCGTGCTCGACGACTTCTCGCGCTACATCATCGCCTGGAAGCTTTGCACCAATATGCGGGCCGAGGACGTGACCGACACGCTGGACCTCGCTCTCGCGGCTTCCGGCTGCGACCAGGTGAACGTCCATCACAAGCCGCGCCTGCTGTCGGATAATGGCCCTTGTTACATCGCCGGCGAGCTCGCCGAATACATCGAGGCCCAGCGTATGAGCCATGTGCGCGGTGCGCCGTTCCATCCCCAGACGCAGGGCAAGATCGAGCGCTGGCACCAGACCATGAAGAACCGCATCCTGCTGGAAAACTACTTCCTGCCCGGCGATCTTGAGACCCAGATCGAAGCGTTCGTCGAACATTACAATCACCAACGCTACCACGAGAGCCTGAACAACGTGACGCCCGCCGACGCCTACTTCGGCAGGGCCCCAGCCATCATCAAAGAGCGTGAAAAGATCAAGCGACAGACCATCGAACATCGACGCTTGCAACACCGAAAGCACGCCGCCTAATATCAACCAACCAGACGAGGCCGATGCTCCACTAATCTACGATGCCATCTGTGCCAAATGTTCTGACGACGGACACATGGCCACAGATCGTGCGCACCCGTCAGGAGATCGCGGCCATGGAGCCGGAGCCGATGCGGGTGCGGCCATCACCCGCTGCGATCACGAGGCTGGAACAGACCTTCGACTGGATGCTCTGGATCGAGGAGGAGGAGCGCAAGCTGGTCTGGGGCCGCGCCGCGCGCACGCCGTGGAAGCAGCTGTGCTGGAGCATGGGCTGCGATCGCACCACTGCATGGCGACGCTGGCAGATCGCGCTGACCAAGATCGCAGCGCGGATGAATGCGCAAAGGGCCAGACATGTCGCAGCAGATTTACGTTGAGGGCGTACGGACCAAGCCCTTCCAGCCGGACTTGAGCTGGCTGCGCGCCATGTCAAACGTCAGAGGAGCTACCGTGCTCAAGAGTCAATTGATAACTAGGGTCGCAGAACTGAACCCTCATTGGACGCGGGCTGAGATTGATCTGGCCGTGCGCACGATCTTTGAGGCGATCGCCCACAAGCTCGCTGAAGGCGGACGCGTGGAGCTTCGCGGTTTCGGCGCGTTCACTGTGAGGCAGCGCGATGCTCGTCATGGCCGCAACCCGCGTACAGGAGAGGTCATTGACGTCAAGGCGAAGAGCATTCCCTGTTTCAAGCCGGGCAACGAAATGCGCCGCCGTCTCAACTCGAAAGGCCGCTGAAGTGTTGCAACACTTTTGTGTTCGACACCTGCAACAGATCAGTGCTAGGAATTATGCATCGTGGGGAGAGTGCGCCGAAGGGCTCGCTCTCCCTTTTTCTTGAGCTGGATCCCGCCCTGGACCCCGGAGTCCATGGCGGAGTCCAGACGTGCCAGCGCACCGCGGTTTGCAAGGGTCACTCGCCTGCCGTCTGCCCTTGTGAAAACCGTCTCTGGAAGCAGTTTTCAGACGGTTTTTCCGGTTCAAACGGTGACCGGTTGACCGAAAAAACAGTCTCCGCCCTCTCGTAAGCCATTGATTGTACGGTTCCTTTCCGTTCACTTCGTATGCTGGCGGGCTAAGCGCGCCATATCGCTAGCGTCAGGGCGATTTTTTTGGGAAGCCACCCCTTTTGGAGTCCACTCTCCGGACCCTGAAAACCTACAATAAATCAGTGACATGGCAGGTGGATTCCAGGGTGGACTCCCTGGACTCCGGAAGCCACCCGGAGTCCACCCGGGAAGCCAGTGGAATCCACCTGCCGGAATCCACCCCGCCAGCTCACAGGATCAGCGTCATGACCCTCGCCTTCGCGCCAGAGCGGATCGAGCACTGGCCGCTTGCGCGCCTGCAGCCCTATGCCCGGAACGCCAAGGTCCATGGCGCCGACCAGGTCGCCAGGATCGCCGCCAGCATGGCCGAGTTCGGCTGGACCGTGCCGTGCCTCGTGGGAGAGGACGGTGAGCTGATCGCGGGCCATGGCCGCGTGCTGGCGGCTGCCCAGCTCGGGCTGACCGAGGCGCCGGTGATCGTGCTCGGTCATCTGACCGAGGCGCAGCGGCGAGCTTACCGGATCGCGGACAACAAGCTGACCGAACTCGGGACCTGGGATGAGGCGCTGCTGTCGGCGGAACTGAACGAGCTGCTGGCCGAGGATTTCGACCTGTCGCTGGTCGGGTTCTCCGACGGGGAGCTGGACAAGCTGCTGGCCTTCGTGCCACAGGGCGAAGGTGAGGACGGTGGCGGCGGCTGCGTGCCGCCGGTGACCATCCCCGAACCTCCCCGCAACCCGGCCTCGCGCACGGGCGATCTGTGGATCCTCGGTGATCATCGCCTGCTGTGCGGCGACAGCACAAACCACGTCGATGTCCGCCGTCTGATGAATGGCGAGCGCGCCGTCCTGTTCGCAACCGATCCGCCCTATCTCGTGGACTATGACGGCTCGAACCATCCCACACGCAACAAGGACTGGAGCCAGTCCTACGGCGTGACCTGGGACGACAGCTCGCAGGGCGCCGAGCTCTATGACGGGTTCATCGGCGCGGCTGTGGCTGAAGCCATTACCGAGGATGCAGCCTGGTATTGCTGGCATGCCTCGCGCCGCCAGGCGATGCTGGAGGCGTGCTGGGAAAAAGCCGGCGCGTTCGTTCACCAGCAGATCATTTGGGTGAAGGACCGCGGCGTCCTGACCCGGTCTCATTACCTCTGGAAGCACGAGCCGTGCTTCATGGGCTGGGTGAAGGGCAAGCGCCCGCCCAAGGTCGCCGAGGAGACGCTGGCCTCCACATGGGCGCTGCCGAGCTTTGCCAAGGATGACCGCCCGGACCACCCGACCCCGAAACCGCTCGATGCGTTCGCGATCCCGATGCGCCAGCACGTGGCCCGCGGCGGGCTCTGCTACGAGCCGTTCTGCGGCTCAGGCTCACAGATCATGGCCGGTGAGGCCAACGGTCGGCGCGTGTTCGCGATGGAGATCAGCCCGGCCTATGTCGATGTCGCCGTCGAACGCTGGCAGGCGGATACGGGACGCAAGGCCATCCTGGACGGTGACGGGCGGGCGTTCGACAAGGTGAAAGCCGAGAGGTTGGGCGACAATGCATCCGAAGCGGATGCGGCATGAAACAGTCGCGCGTCGGCTATCACAACGCGCCGCTACTAGGTGCTGTTGACAAAGTACCGGAACCACAGGCGGATTGAAGCGAGATGGATGAAGCCGAGATAGCTGTCGGCGGTCTTGTCGTAGCGTGTGGCGAGGCGGCGTGAGCAGCGCAGCTTGTTGAAGCACCGCTCGATGCGGTTTCTCAGCCCATAGACGAAGTCGTCGATCTGGACGGGGTTCTTGCGGTTTCGGCGCGCCGGGATCATCGGCACGGCGCCGGCGGCTTCCAGCGATGTTCGGATATTGTCGCTGTCATAGCCTTTGTCGGCCAGCAGGACGCGCGGGACTGGGCCATGCGCGGCCATCACCGCCTCATAACCTTTGTAGTCGGAGACTTCACCGCCGGTGATCTCAGCGGCTATGGGCAGCCCTTCAGCGTTGGTGCGAAGGTGTATTTTGGTCGTGAAGCCACCTTTTGAGCGCCCAAAACCCTGTTTTTGAGTCCCCCTTTAGCGCCCGCAGCCTGATGGTGCGCGCGAACGATAGTGGAATCGACCATTTGAAGACTGTCGGGTACGGCCCCGCTCTCGCCCAGCGCTTCCAACATCACCTCCCACACGCCTGACAGCGTCCAGCGGCGGAACTGGCGGTAGACCCGCGTCCACGGACCGAAATAGTCGTGAAGATCACGCCAGGGCGCGCCGGTGCGCGCGATCCAGAACACGCCGTCCAGCACGCGGCGATGATCAGAAGGCGGGCGGCCCCGCTTGCCTCCGGTCGCCACCACGAAAGGCGCAAAGAACGCCCACTCCTCGTCCGTCATCAAACCGCGAACCAAGACCACCTCCCAAAAGCCAGTCTTGAATCACGCTTCGGGCGGGTTGGGAATCCACTTCGTCAACAGGTCCTAGATGTGCCTTCAGTCAGATGCTGCACTTGGTGGTGCTGCGGTCGGCATCTCTCTCAACAATCGTTCGATTTCCCTGATCCTTTCTCGCGCTGCGTGAGCTTTCTTGGCTTCGCCTCGCTCCTTCCGGAAGGTTGCAAGCGCCTCAAATACAGCCTTGGCTTCCGCAAGGTGGCTTGGACTTCTTGCCATCCGCCCGAGAGACACAAGCGTATCGCCAAGCTTCTCCTGTGCTATTCCCCAGTGTGCGGGACTGGCC